>JAITIH010000139.1 GCA_031279525.1 Deltaproteobacteria bacterium
GCTCCCACTGGGAAATCCCAGCTTTTGGTTGTTAAGATTGGTCGTAATTTATCCGACGCTAGGAAGTTATTACGCTGAATTATTTAAATAATGCAATAATTATTTTTTACCCGTGGCCAATAATTAGCTAACCTTGACCGATTTTTATAGCGTTTTTTGCCCCAGGGCCTGGAACTCGTTCTTTGACTCAACGACTTCTTGAGTAATTCTTGTTACTTGGTCAGTATAGATCTTTTAAGAAAAAATTGGAAATAATTTTTTCTTGCCAATGGCGAATAGCTTAAATATATTCATAAATACTAAAAAAAAATATAATTAGATATAGGTAACCTGGCGGCCTTGAATTTCCGGCCAATCTGTGTGATTTTATTAGGCGGAATTCTTTTTCTCCACGCGTTTTTTTTCTTCTCTCGCCCTTTTTTTAAAGGAATCGAAATGACCAGGTGGACTCCTAAACAGTTGGGATTTATGAAAGACGCCATTCGGCTGGCCCGGCGGGGTTGGGGATTGGTTTCGCCTAACCCGCTGGTCGGGGCGGTCCTGGCCAAAAACAATCGGCCCATCGCCAGCGGCTGGCATCGAGGGCCCGGCCAGCCGCACGCCGAGATCATGGCCTTGACCGAGGCCGGTAAGAAAGCCCAAGGGGCCGAGCTTTACGTCAATCTAGAGCCCTGCGCCCATACCGGCCGCACCGGCCCCTGCGTCGAGGCCATCGTCGAGGCCGGGGTCAAAAAGGTTTTCTACTCGATTGACGACCCTAATGAGGCGGCCCGAGGCGGGGCGGCCTACTTGGAGAGCCACGGGGTCGAGGTGGACCGGGGCCTTATGGCCTACGAGGCCTGGGAGCTCAACCAGTTTTTCCTAAAATGGACGACCGCCGGGCTGCCCTTCGTCATCCTCAAAACGGCCGCCTCCTTGGACGGCAAAATCTCCTCCCGCCTAGGCGACTCCCGCTGGATCACCGACAAGCCGGCCCGCAACTTTGGCCACGTCATCCGGGCCGGGGTCGACGCCATCCTCATCGGCCGGACCACGGCCTTCAAAGACGACCCTGAGCTCTCGGCCCGGCCCTGGGGCAAAAGAAAAATGCACCGCCAGCCCTGGCGGGTCGTCTTGGACCCCCATTTAAAGTTGCCCTTGACCCTTAAAATATTTAACCCCGATTACGGGGGCCCCACGGCGGTGGCCTGCCTAGAAGAGACCGACCCAGCCGACCAGGCGAAAATCCGGGCCTTGGGCCACGAGGTCTGGCCCATCGCCAAAACTCCCTCGGGCCTGATTTCCCTTTACGACTTGATGGCCAAGCTTGGCCAGGTCCAAATCCAGTCCGTCCTTCTTGAGCCCGGGGCCACCTTGGCTTACTCGGCCTTGGTCGAGCAGCCGGTGGTGGATCTGGTTCACATCTTCCTGGCCCCCATTTTCCTGGGCGGCCACGACACCCCCTCCATGGTCGGCGGGTCGGGCCTAGAGTCCCTAAGCCAGGCCAAAGGGGCCGAGATCCTAAAAATCGGCCGCAAAGGTCCGGACATCCACCTGATGGTTCGGCCGGCCGGCGGCTTTAGCCCCGGCGAGTCGTCCCCTTCCGGGGCCAATTGACCGACGACCCGTGTTCACCGGCTTAGCTTTAGGCCGCGGCCAGATCGTCGCCCGCTCAAGGCTTTCCGGCGGCGAGTCCCTCACCGTGAGGCCCCTCTTCGCTTGGGACGACCCCTTGGCCTTGGGCGAGAGCGTGGCGGTCAGCGGGGTCTGCCTGACCGTCGAAAAAATCGAGACTAGCTCTTTTACGGCTTTCGCCTCCCAAGAGACCCTGGCCCGCTCCACCTTGGGCTCCATCGACCAGGTCAACCTGGAGAGGGCCTTAAGACTCGCCGACCGTTTAGGCGGCCACTTAGTCAGCGGCCACGTGGACGGCCGGGGGCGGGTCCGCCAGACCCAGCCCAACGGCCTGGGCCGGGAGCTGACTTTATCGCTGCCAAAAGGCCTAAGCGCCCAGGTCGTCCCCAAAGGCTCCATCGCGGTGGACGGGATTAGCCTAACGGTCAACGAGGTCGGGCCCGACTATTTCACCGTCCAGATCATTCCGGCCACCTTAGAGCGCACGACCCTGATCGACCTGGCCCCTGGCCGGGAAGTCAACTTAGAGACCGACCTTCTGGCCAAATACGTCCAAAAGCTCCTAAGCTCCTCGCCCGCCGCCGCCCAAGGGCTGACCTTGGAGAAACTGGCCGAAAGCGGTTTTTTGTGAGTTAGACAGGCCTCGCCGCCCAGGGCCAAAGGCTCGCCCATTTTTTAGGCTTCCCCAAGTTTTTGGGCCAACTGGGCGCGCCGTTTTGCCTTCAAAATTTTTCTCGCCTTTCCTCTAAAAATCCGTAAAGCCTTAGCCTTCGTTTAAATTTTCGCGAAGCGTAAGGGAAGTTTTCCAAAAAACCGCGCTTTTATTAGGACTCGCGATTCCCTCCCCTTTGGGGGGACCTGGCCAGGCCTCGCCTTTTTTAAGGCCACTAGAAAGGCCTTTCGCCCCTAAAGCCCTCGGCGACTGGGGCGAAATATAGGAAATTTCGCCTCTCCCCTTTTTCAGGCGGTTTGCGCGCCAGGCCTTCCTTAGCCTTCTCGATCCTTTCCACTCGTTTTCGGCGATTAGCCCGGCCCAGGCCCTATGGGCCCATAACTATTGTATATAGGCCTTAAAAAATTTAAATCTGGCGGCCAGCTGGCCTTGGCCCAAAAAGGCTAACTTTAAAAGCCAAGGCCAAAGTCGGCCGCCTAAGGCCAGGAGCCGCGTCGGGTAGGCGGCGAGATCCTCTCGCCGTCCTCCCCTCGCCCGAGCGACCCTCTGGCGCGGCCTTCCGATCTTTTTTGGGCCAAGGCCTCTTCGCTCGGAAATTGGACTCCCATCGCCATAGTCCTTTTAGGGGGGCCCCAGCGCCGCTCGCGCGGCCCTCGCCAGAACTTCTTAGGGCAAAAGCCGACCTTTCGCCGCCGGCTTCCTTACGGATCCCCCCTGCGCCAAAGGGCGCCCTGGCTTTTGGCCACGGCTCTCGCGGTAAAGCCTTCGGGTGGACATTTCGCCGTCCAGCTCGACGCCCTGGTCAGGCGCTTAGGGCGTCCAATTATGAGCATGAACGTTTTTGGAAAGCTGTAAGTTCCCGCGGAGAGAGAGTCATCGCTTACGCTCTTCGTCGATGGCG
>JAITIH010000161.1 GCA_031279525.1 Deltaproteobacteria bacterium
AGGTTGCCGTCCCCCGCGTGGCCAAAGGTCCCAATCTCGAGTTTGTGTTTGGCCCCGATCCTTTTAATCGCGGCCACCATGGCCGGAATCTTGGAGCGCGGCACGGTCGCGTCCTCCAAAACCGTGGTTGGCCTGGCCCTGGCCAAAGCCGGGAGGGCGTTGCGGCGGGCCTCCCAGATTTTGTACTTCTCTTCCGCGTCCTTGGCCACCCTAATTTCCCGAGCCCCGACCTTGGCGCAGATTTCCTTGACCTTATTCGCGTCGTCCATAACCGCGGCCTCGTGGCCGCCGTCGACCTCGATTAAAAGAATGGCCGCCGCGTCTAAGGGGAAGCCGGCCTTGGTGTAGGCCTCGACGTGCTTGACGCACTCTTGGTCCAAAAACTCCAGCGTCGACGGGAGGATGTGATTGGCGATGATGGCCGCCACCGTCTCGGAGGCTTGGTTAACGTCGTCGTAGACGGCCATCATGGCCTGAGAGGCCTTGGGCGGGGGCACAAGCTTTAGGATTATCTTGGAAAAAACCCCCAAAGTCCCCTCGCTACCGATCATCATGGCCCCGATGTTGTAGCCGGTCACGCATTTGACCGTCCTTGAGCCGGTCTTGACCAGATCGCCGTTAAAGTCGAAAAACTCTAGACCCATGAGGTAGTCCTTAGTGACCCCGTACTTAAGGCCCCTTAGGCCCCCGGCGTTTAGGGCCACGTTGCCCCCTAAGGTCGAGACCGACTGGGAACCCGGGTCCGGGGGGTAAAAAAGCCCCTTGGCCGCCACCGCCTCGGCGAAATGGCCAGTGACGACCCCGGGCTCCACCACGGCGTAAAGGTCTTCCTCGTTGATCTCGAGGATTTTGTTGAGGCGATTGGTCAGGATGACCACCCCGTCGCCCGGCTCGGGCAGGACCGCCCCGGACAGATTGGTCCCCGAGCCGCGAACGGTCAAGGGCAGGCCGTTTTCGTAGGTCAGCTTGATAAGGCGGCCCAGTTGCTCCTCGTTGGCCGGGGCGACCGCCAAGGCCGGAATCCGGGGATTGAGGACGGCGGCGTCGTAAGAATAGGACAAGCGATCCACTTCCTCGGTCAAGACCCGCTCGGGGCCGGCGATCTTGATGTATTCTTGGATTAAGGCTTGGCTTAAAGGCATGTCGATTATCCATAGCGGGAATAAGACCCTGGCTTAGTAGGCGAAAGCCGCCTTATGGGGAAAAACGCCCGCCGCCGCGACGACCTAGCCGCGAGGGCCGACTTTATAAATCGATTATAGCCCAAAATTCCGGCTAAAAGCCTTTTCAAGATAGGCTAAGCCCTCGTTTTAAGCGAAATGGCGACTAGGCCCGCCGCTAAGGCCGTCAACGAGGAAGGGCCAGTAGGTTTTTTTAAAGCCCATTTCCGGTTGACTTAGGCCGACCGCCGCCCGGATGGCGACGATATTGGGGACGCGGCTCGCGTGGCCAAAAATTTTCCCTTTCCCCCGGCAGGAGAAAAAGCTCCAAAAATGGCCTTTAAGGACGAAAAAATTTTCCCAAAAAACTTTTTGGGCCAAAAAAAAGAAAAAGTAAAGATAGGCGACGATCGCTATAGGACGAAAAAAAAGAAAAAATAAAGATAGGCGACGATCGTTATAGGACGAAAAAAAAGAGCCAGAGGGGATTCTTAGGCCCAAAACTCAACTTAAAAGGCCAAAAGGAAGCGTCCCAGGCCGCCCAAGCCAAAGGCTCCGCCCTTCGCCTAAGGGGGCCTAAAGGAGCCATCGCCTCCAAACGCCCTTAGGACGAATGGTTTTGCCCTTTAGAAAACGATCTCGCCGCCATAGTCGACGGCCAAAAAAGGGCCAGATTAGGCGCGAAGGCCGGAACGCGGCCGGGGCGGCCGGAGCGACCGGAGCGACCGGAGCGACCTAGGGCCTAACGGCGGGGAGCTCGCGATTTTTGGGCCCCTAAAAAGGCCAGAGCGAGATAGGGATTTTTGGCCGATAAAAGGCCAGTCGAGGCCGGAGCGGGGGCCACAAAGGGCCAGGGGGGCGCGACCCTGGCCCTTACGCTAAGGCGAGGCGCTAAAGCGGAGGGGCTTATGGCGGAGGTGATTGAAAGGCCGCTTAAAGGCGCGGCCTTATTGAAGGGATGGGAAAGACGCGCCAGCCTAAATTAGGCTCGCCAAAAAAGGCCCTTAAGGGCCTTTTTTGAGGCCATGGCCCTAAAAAGGCCCTGGCGCTTTAGGTTAAAAGGCCGCTTAAAACGGCCAGACGTATTTTTAACGGCCAAGCCCATTCGTTTACGCCCCTAAACGGCGGGGTCGGGGGCCAAAGGCCCTGGCTCCGCCGTTCCCCGAAAAAGCCTGGCCGTTAAGCGGCTCCGCCGTTAACGCTTCAAGGCGGGGAACGCTAAGCGACCAGGCCGCTAAACCACTAAACGGCCTAAAGAGCGCCAAACGGCCCTCCCCTTTTTACGCTAAACGAGCTTGCGCCGCCCCCGGGGCCTAAACCACTTGGGCGTAACGGTGGGTGGGATTGGGCCGGCCCGGCTTTAGGCAGTAAACGTCCTTAACGGCGACGCTTAGGCCGCTGGTCTGGCTAGCGTCGCCCAAGACCCGGCGAACCAGCTTTTCCAGGTCGTCCGGCTCGCTCTCGACCCGGGCGTTGACCAAGATGGGGCCTGGTTTCGCCTCGTCCCTGGCTTTGGTGACGATCGGCGGGCGGGCGGAGTCGATGAGGTTGCCGATAAAAAAGCCTTCCGGGCCGGGCCACAGGACCTTGACGTGGCCAATTTCCATCTTGGCCTTTTGGAGCTCGGCCTTAAGGCCGTCTAGGAAGGCCGTTAAAGCCCTGGCCCCGCCTCGGCTTTTGAAGTCAGCGTCGGCGGTCAGGTTCAGCCAGCCCAAGACCGCCTCGCCGTTGGCGTACTGGTCGTAGTCCACGTCGATTAAGTGGCTTCCGGGTTGGTCGGAAGTGGCCAATAAGCCCTCCACCCAGGCCTTGACCCCGTCCCCGGCCTTGGCCGAGAGAGCCGTGACCTTAGCCTTGGGATATTTCTGGCCCAACTTAGCCACGAGCTCGGCCTTTTCCTCGTCCTTTAGGAGATCGGTCTTGTTCAAGACGATAAGGTCGGCCTCGGCCAGTTGTTTCTCCAAGATGTACAAGGCGTCCTTGTGCAGGAGGGTCTTTTTGATCCCTAAAGCCTCGTAAGCCCGGCCGGGGTCTAGGACCACCGAGAAGGGTTTGACCGCGTATTTGTCCCCGTCTAGGTCCTTAAGCGGCTGGATCACGGTGGCGCTTAGGTCGACGCAGCTGCCCACTGGCTCGGCGAGGATTATCTCGGCCCCCCATTGGGTCAAAGCCTCTAGGGATTTTTCGAAGCCTGCGAAATTACAGCAAAAACAACTACCCGTCAGCTCAATGACCTCGGGCTGGCCGCCTAGCCAAACCGTGTCGACTAGCCCTGGGGCCTGATCGTTGGTGATGAGGCCCACTTTAAGGCCCCGGCTTTCCAGCTCTTTCCTGGCCTGGCCTAAAAGAGTGGTTTTCCCGGCTCCCAAAAAGCCGCCGACGATTAACAATTTAGGTTTAGACATTTTCGCGCTCCTTATAGTCTCTATTTTTTCCTCGACCTCCCCATACTGGGTCATGAAGGCGTAGAGCCAGGCCCCAAAGACCGCCCCGAGGCAAGGCGCGAGGATGTAGACCGAGAAAAAGCCGCCCGAGGGCCCCGGGATGGCTATCTGGCCCCAACCCAAGAAATAGGCCACTAGCCGCGGCCCAAAGTCGCGGGCCGGGTTTAAGCCAACCTGGGTGAAGGGGGCCAAGACGGAAATGATCGCGGCCACGGTGAAACCGATGAAAACCGGGGCCAAAAGGCCGCCTGGCCCGCCCGGGTTTTTGGGGTCGGTGACGCTAAAGACAACGGCCGCCAAGATGGCCGTGCCCACGAACTCCGCCGCCATGGCGTTGAAGGTCGTAGACACCGAGTTGGCCCAGCCAAATGATTTTTGAAGGCCCGGGTGGGGAAAATACTCCCCAAAGGTCATGGCCGAGAGCTCGCTGCCTGGCTGACCTCGGACAATCCCGGCCGCGGCCTCGAAATGTTCCAGCATGCCTTTAAAGTGCAGGTACAAAAGGATGGCCGCCACGATGGCCCCAATCAATTGGGCCAAAACGTAAAAAAAGGCCTTTTTGGGCGGGAAACCCCGCCAGACCATAAAGGCCACGGTCATGGCCGGATTGATGTGGGCCCCGCTGGCCGCCCCAAAGATGTAAATGGCCACGGCCACGGCTATGAACCAGACCACGGCCACCTGCCAGACGCCGGACTGGTTCCCGGTTAAGACGGCCGAATGGACCGTCCCCACCCCTAAAAAGACCAACAAAAACGTGCCGCCCAGCTCGCCCAAAAACTCTCGCCGCGATATCATGGCCGGCCCCCTTTGCCTTTACCCTCGACCTCAAAGCCGCCAAGCTCCTCGGGGGACAACTCGTCCATAAAGCCGATTAGCTCGTCGATTTGGGCCCGATAGTCGATCAGGGTTTTTTTCCAGACCGCGAGGCACGCTCGACCGTTTTCGGTCAGACTGAAACACCTTTTCGGGGGCCCCCCATCGTTGGAGATCCAAGAAGACTCCACGTAGCCCTGACTTTCCATTTCCTTCAGACTCCTGTAAACCCCGCTTAAGTCCGGCGGGCCATGAGCGAAACTGCCCTGGCTTTCCAACAGCCTCTGAATGCCGTAGCCATGAAGCTGGCCTTTGGCCAAAAATGTCATCACCAACGGCTTGACCAGTTTGTCAAGAGTCCGGCCGGTGCAGGGGCAATCGCTAAAATCCATACGATTCCTCCGCTAAGATCCCTGGGGCGCGGATAGTTGAGAAGGTCCACTATTGGACGATGTCCAATAGCGGGCCAAAAAAAATTCCCGCTTTATGGAAGCGTCGCGTCTCCCCCGCCGCGAACCCAGAGGTTAATACCACTACATATATGGGCAGACCCAAAAACTGGCCCATATAGGTACTAAACATGCTCCGCTATTGGAGCATCGCCACTATTGAATTTTCACCTTTATAACAGCCCGATCTGAGCTTGTCAAGTATTTTTTTAGGTTTTTTTAGTGACGATCGGTTTTTTTAAGGACGGCCGATTATTTTGGCCACCCCGCCTCTAAAGGCGGCCCGGCGGGCCATTATTAAGGGAACTCGTCCGCATTGGGAAGTTCGCCAAAAGGCCTCAAATCGGAAAAAGAAAAGCTCTCGGCCTTAAAAAAGCCGGGGTTCCTCGAGGGTTGGGGGCCTGTCTTTCAAAAGGATGGCTTTAGCCTGAATCTCCGGCCAGGCGTAGACCAAGGAATTGTAGGGCAGGGCCAGTTGAGCCCAATTTTCGCTCTCGCAAAGGCCGTACAGACGGTAAGCCAGGGCTTTTACCCGGTCGAGCCCGGGGCTAACCCCCACGGCCAAGGCTACTCGGGCGCAGGCCTCGACCCCGCCCGTCCGTAAGGCCTCCAGAAAAAGATGGGTCAATCGCCAGGCGTTTTTCTCGCCCGGCCGGGCCGGGGCCTTAATTTCCTCTGGCCTATAGAGGCGGACCTGGCCTTTTTGGGCCTCTAAGACGCTTTCCGCGACCAGTCGGGCCACCGAGGAGTTTTTGGCCCGGGCTAAGACGTCGGCCTTGCCGAAACTAAGCTGGTCGAAGCCGGCCTCGGAAAAAACGGCCAGGCACAGGCCGCTGTCGACGTCTAGAGCGCCTTCCAACTCGGCGAAATGGGCGTCCAGGGCCTGGTTGATCAAGGCCAAAGCCCGCCGGACGGTTAAGGCCTCGCCGTCGGGCTCTAAAATCTTGGAATAGCGCGAATAAACGGCCATGCCCGGGCCAATGGCCGCCTGGGCCAAATCCACCGGGGAAATATTGGCCTGGGTTAGGTTAGAAAGGGCCGGGGCCAACTCGGCCCTAAGGGCCTTAACGAAGTCTTGGAGCGAGGCGGCCGGAGCGCTAGAGGGGCGCTTGCGGCAAACCAAGACGATGGAAGAAGACAAGGCGTTGACCCCCAGGCTTAAGGGCCGGTTGCTTTTTTCGGTTAGTATTGGCCAGGTCCCGGTGATGGCGAAGCCTGAGTCGACGATGGACGAAAGCATGGCCTCCCAGCCGGTCGAGGCCAAGAGCTTGCCCTCGCCCAAAGCCCACGGGCCGCCCTCGGCCGGGCTAGCCGCGGGTTTTCTAGCCGGGCCTTGGGACTCGCGCTGCTTAAAAGCGTAGTAAATGGTCAGGGGAAAACCGTCGTCGGCGCAGTCGCGTAAATTCCGAAGGGCCTTGGACATTTCCGCCTCGAAAAAAACCCGGGCCTTTTTCCGGTCGCCTTGGAAGCGGAAGGGCGAGGCGACGATCTCCTCGGATTTAGGGGTGACGACGCGGGCGAAAACGCTTTTATAGACTTTCTTAAGGGGCCGCCTTAGCCAGACGTAGAAAAAATCGGAAAGATCGGCGTAGCCAATGTTGTCGTAATAGGGCGGGTCGGTGGACACCAAAAGGTTCTTACGCCCCAAAGACGTTTGGGCGTCGCGGAGGCTAACCTCGGCCGGGGCGGCGGCCGGCAGGTTCCTTAGGCTTTCGGCCAGCCATTTGGCGATCGTCCCTAGGCTGCCTGAGGAGTCGGAAAACGGGTTGCCCTCGGCGTAGTTCCAGATCATGGGCACGGATCTTTTGGCGAAGGTGTTGCCCAAGATCTCTCGAGACGAATGCCAAGAGCAAAGGCTGGAATGGTAAAGGGCGATTTTATCGACGATAAAGCTAAGGTAAACGACGATCGCCTCTCCGTAGGCCTTAGCCCCGTCCCCGCCCTCGGCGAGGCCCTTTCCGTCGTCGAGCCAGCCCGCCTTTATGGCGTCCTCTTCCGCCATCTGGCCCGCCTCTTCGACCAAGGGGCCCAAAGCCGTCAGAAGCGTCAGCTGGCGAGGGGTGAAAAGGTCCTTGTAACGCGAAAAGCCGTACCGATAAACCCTAAACCCCAAAGCCTTCTCGGGCAGGGCCGTCTCCGGGGCGTCCTCGGGCTCGGGGACTGCCGCGGCCATTTCGCTAATAGGGTCGGGCGGAAGATAGATCAGCTGGCTTTGGCCCTTAACGACCACGGCCATGAGCTGGCTTTTGAGCCTATTGGCCGAGCCTTCCTCGCGCAGATAGGGAAACCCGATGGGGCTCTGGCAGAAGAGGCACCTCGCCCCCCCGCTTTTTTCGACCGTCCCTTTAACGACGGGCGGG
>JAITIH010000190.1 GCA_031279525.1 Deltaproteobacteria bacterium
TATACTAAGAAACAATGCTTATGAAAGCTAAACAAAAGGATTATTATGGTAAAAAAAACTGCAGCTGATCAAAAAAAGAATAAAAAAAATCAGGCTAAGGATCTTGTACGAATTATTGAAGCTAAATTAGCCGAAGGCGACGCGATTGAGGCCAGAGCTCTTTACGAGTCCATCTCCAAATTAGGCCGGTCCGCTTCCACCGACAACCAAAAAGCCCGCGCGGCCCATAAACTTATCCATTATTACGTAGGCGCAAACGATCTGGAAAAAGCCCAGCCCTTGCTCCAGGCTTTGGCTAGAAGAAGCGAGAACCTAGAAGTTTTGGCCCTCATGCTGGACGCCATGGCCATCATGTCCGAGGCCTCGGAGAGCTTAGGGCTTTTGGACTTGGCCCAAGAGCTGCGCCAGTCCGTTTGGGAGCCGGCCGGCTGGGCCCAGTCCGACCTAGAGCGCCGGTCCGAGGAAATCTGGCGCGTTTTGGAGGACTTGCGCCAGAAAAACCGCTTAGACGAGGTATTGCGGTATTTCGAGGTCTTCTTGAAGGACCCGGCCCCGGAGCGGCTGACCCGGACCGTCAACATGGCCGTGGACATGACCCAAAAGCTGTTCGGAGAGGGCCGCCGGAACGAGGCCGCGGCCCTTTTCGACCGCCTCTCCGACCGCTGGGACCAGTTGGCCATCGTCCGTCAGCACTTGGCCGCTGGCCTGGCCAGCCTGATCCAGGCCTTGGCCTTTGACCAAGACCTGACCGAGGCCCTGGCCGTCTACGCCTATTTCGAGCGCCACCCCGAGGAGAGCTCCTGGGCCCGGGTCATGGCCGCGGCCGATCTGGCCGACTCCTTGGTCGCGGCCGGCCGCGTCCCCGAGGCCTTGGCCCTTTGGCTGGCCCTCCCCTTAAAATATGAATCCGACATAGATATGGAAGTCGTCGCCAAACGGGCGGCCAAAACGGCCGAGCTTTTAATGACCATCTTAAAGGAAAACGGCGAGGCTCAGGCGGCTAAAGGACTTTTCGAGAAAATGGCCGAGACCGAGTGGGCCTATTGGCCAGGCTACGACCGCCATTTCGAGCAAAAGTCCCATTACCTATTGGAGGTCGTGGAGGCCGTTTACGAGGCCGTCCTGGCCGACCCGGATCAAAGCGCCGACCTATTGCGCTGGGCCGTCGAGGAGGCCAAGGGCTTAAGGTTCCCCTTCGAGAGCTACGACTTCTCCGAGTCTTTGCCCGTCGATTTCGCTCGCCTTAACGACTTGGACCGCCAAAAGTTCCTCTTTTCCCCAAAGTGCGAGCAAAGCGTGGCCCGAGCGGAGCACAATAAGGCCATCACGGCCGCCTCGACCGCCACCGAGGACGGCCTAATGCTCATCCAGCGAACGGAGGAGGATAACAGGAACGACGTCGGGGTCTTCCTTTTCTACAAAAAGATGACCGACTACATCGTGGACCGCCTGGCCATCGGCGAACTCCTCTGGACGGCCCTTAAAAGGGCCAACCTGCCGACCTCGCTCATGGACCAAGAGGGGTTCGCGGCCCCGGCCAAAACGACCTTGCCCCGACGGATCGCGGTGGCCGAGGCCGCCGCCCGGAGCCTGCCTTGGTCGCGGTCGTGGACGACCGACGAGAAGGAGCCCATATTCGCGGGGCTAGTCGATAAGCTCATGGACATGGTCGCGGCCATGTCGACCAGTAGCCTTCAAACCGACGACGATACCTTGGGAGTGGGGCGGCCAGCCGAGATTTTCAAGCGCCGCTACCTCGTCCGCGGCTACCGGCTCTTTTTGGAGGTCGTCAAGAAGTTGAAAAAGACCGGGCACGACGAAGAGGCCAAGACGTTTTTCTCCGACGCCCCTTGGCTTCTTTCCGCCGAATCCGGCGGCTTGGCCTATTTCACCGAGGCCACCTTTTGCCAGGCCTACCCGCCGGCCATGTGGGACGAAAGGGCCATCACGGCGGCGGCGGTGGCCGAATCCGCCAATGGCGGCCAGCTATTCGATCTTTACGGGGAGTTGTTGCGGATCCGGGTTAAAATGACCGACGTCGCCCAAGGGGCCGATTTTCGCCAATGGGCCGAACGCTTCGACGCGGCCCTAAAGAAAAACGGGGGCCCTCCCCCATTGGCCCTAAGCCGGGCCTTGTCTATGACCTTAAAGGACTTCACGATGGAATGGCTTTTGGAGCGCGACCTCTCCCTTCTTAGCCTGGTTTTTGAGACCGGCTTACGCCTGGCCCGCGATCCCTCGGTTATGTATTTTTACTTTTTAGCGGTCAAGGCCTATATTGAGGGCGTGGCCAGGCGGGCCTCCTTGCACGGGGCTTTCGATTCCCTGGAAAAGGTCAGCGGGTATCTCTCCAAGGTTAACCTAGACGATTTCGAGCCGGAGGAGGGCCAAAAGGAGAACTGGATCAGCGTCGCCCTCGTCAACGTCTTGGACTCGCTCGTTAGGCGCGAAATCATCTCTATAGCCCACTTAAAACGGATCGACTACGACCTGACCTTCCTCATAAAGCACCTTAAAGCCCTAAAAGGCGGCCTGTCCTGCCGCCTGCTCTTGGCCAAGTCCTTCGCCACCATTCTCTTTTTAATCGCCGACTCCAACTCCCTCGTCTTCCGGGCGCCTTTCAAGGCCTATTTCGAGTACATTTACGACTTGGTCAAGGAGGTAAGCACGAACGAGGCCGTCATAGAATTCGTCCGCGATTTTTGGGCCGATTGCATCTTCGCCTACATGACGATTCTGGTCAACCACAGCTGGCTGGAGGAGGCCATCAAATTATACGATGGCTTAAACCCGCTCGACGTGGACAACCCCTTCGAGCTGGGCGACCGAGCCCAGTTTATGCGCCGCTTAATCGTAAAGCTGGAGAGATCGAATCGCCATAACGAGGCTTTGATTTGGCTTCAAAAGCTCACTGAGTTGCCTTTAACCCCGGAGGTGGAAGCCGCCTTGGCCTGGGCCGTCGACGAACTGGCCTGGCCCTTCATCGAAGATAACGACCTGACGACCGCCTTACAGCTGTCTCAGCTTTTAGACCGCCCTAACCCCTGCGAACGGGCCATCGTCGTCCGGGTCGGGATCGTCGGGAGAATAATCGGCCTACTGTGCCGAGATGGCCAGCTGGAAGAGGCCTTAAACCTTTACCAGTCGATCCGCGATTTGCCCTTAACCCAAATGAGCTACAACAACTACGTCCGAGGCCTATGCTTCTTAATGGACGCCTTCGGCCGCCGCGGGGAGACGGCCACGGCCGCCCATCTCTTCGTCAACCGGGCGACCATGGACCTTAAGGAGTCCACGCGGAATCTTTTCAAAAGCGTAGCCGATAGGCTCGACCCGTCGTTCAAGACCCGGCCCAGCAAGCAACTCGCCATTCTGTTCTCCTTCTATCTCGACTTAGAGGAATACGAAATCAACGAGGGCCCCTTAGCCAGAAATGCCGTCGCCCTAGTCGAGGAGTGCCTCGCCGTTGGGGAGGAAAAACGAGCCCTGAGCGTCTACCGGGCCATAGAGTCGCTCCGCCACCTTAGTGATAATGGCCCGACTAACCATGCCGCCCTCAAGATCTTAGAGGTCATGCTCAAAACCGGCCGGGAGTCGGAGGCCGACGCCCTGGCCAAGACCCGATCCGAAAAATTGCCGCCCGGTGAAGCCCTCGAATTCAGGCGCCAGTACGAACGCCTGCCTCGGCCCTCGGCGGCCCCACCGCCGCTCCCCGAAGGCAAAGCCAAGGCCAAAGCCCGCTAAGGGCCTTGGCCCCTCGCCCATGGCCCTAAATCGGGGAGGACGATGGGGTCCGATAGGGTCTTCCTGGCCGCCTTCCTATAGGGCCTGAGCGGCGGGATCCGTGGCCAAAGGCCAAAGCGCCCTTTGGCGAGGGGGGGATCTGTTGGAAGCCTATGGCGATGAATCGGCCCGACGAACGGAAATCTCATATAAGGCGCGTTAAAGCGGGCGAGTTCGCCTAACAAAGCTTCTTAAACCGAAAGGCGGGGGCTTTAATTTAGAGAGACGACAATAGGCGAAATTTCCGATAAACTTCTAAAGGGGCTTTCGTAGTGAGCCTTTAATAATGGCCTTTAATCTAAGCTTTAACAAGTTGCCTTTCGGTTTCAGACGCGACCCAATTGCGAGGCTGGATATGTGGCGGCGGGGAGCTCCTGGCCTCCGTCCGCGTATTTGATTATTTGACCGAACCATAAAATTGACTATATGAAATATTACCCCGGCGGCTAAACGTTAGCGCCTAACCAAATAAGATGGCTTCGCAAAAAGTCCGGATAATGAACGCCAGAAAAATAACCTCTTGAAATTATTAAAAGATTTTTCCAACGATTCCCGAAAACAGGGGTTTTCGCGAGACCATCAAATAAGCGTTTTTATAAACGAGCTAAATCGGCGCGCGAGGTGATGGCTGGCCTATTTTAGCATAGCCGACCTGAAGACGAGGCTCAGAGCTCTGGGAGACTCATAGCTCTGGGAGACTCATAGCCCTGGGAGGCTCATAGCTCTGGGAGGCTCATAGCTCTGGATGGACGGATTCGAAGGCGGCTTAGAACGCGCGTCTGGAAGCGTGTGGACGCCGTCGGAACCAGGCGTAAGCTCCCGCGGAAATTCGGAGCTCAGGGGAAGGCGCGGATGGGGGCCAACGCTCGTAAAGGGCGTTGGCGCGCCGCCAAAAGCCCAATCCTGACCACAGTCATAACCAAATCGGAGGTTGGCTAACCAGAGTTACGACGCGTCGCCTAGGCGAAAAACTCACGTAGTAGGCGGTAAACGCTTTACCAAGAAACTTTTTTACGCCCTGCGGATCTTTGAGACTTGGCTCCGCCTGAGCGCCCTATACCCTAATCATGATATAACGTCAATTGTCGTTTTTACCGGTAATTATAAATATGAAGATGTTGATTTATACCTCAATGAAAGCAAAGATTGTTGGTTAAATTTTGAGTATACTAAATTTTATCTTGTCAACTATAGCTTAGACGATCTTAAAAATTATCAGCTATTTTTATCTCCTTTTATCTATGTCGCTAAAGAGGCGGCTCTAGTGGATAGAAAAAGCGCCAAAGAACATTTAATCGCTGCTAAAAGAGTTATTGCGGAAGTTGTAAAGGTTGAAGAATCGACAGAAAAACAAAATCGATTGTATATTTTAATATATTTTTTTAAATTAAATCGTAAAGAGATAAAAAATGTTCTATCTAAGGCGTTATTCATGGCAATTTATAACGACGAAATCCTTAAAGACGATTTAGAAAAAAGCTACCGCGAGTTAGGCCGGGAGGAAGGCCTGGAGGAAGGCCTGGAGTTAGGCCTGGAGAAAGTCGCCGCCGCGATGCTGCGGGCTCTCAAATTCTCCCGGCCAGAGATTAGCGAACTATGCGGGCTATCCGAGGACAGGCTGAACTCTCTCTCCCAAGAACTGGGGCTTGG
>JAITIH010000225.1 GCA_031279525.1 Deltaproteobacteria bacterium
ATTTTGGGCGACCCCAAGGTCGCCTTTATCGACCCTAATGACGGGGCGGTCAAGTTCTTTCTGGACTGCCAGGAATTGGTCCGGAAGGGGGCCCCGCGCCATCCCGAGGCCGTCTTAAACGGCCTGGCCTTGGACGCGGAGGGCCGTTTGTTCTTGACCGGCAAACTCTGGCCCCGGCTCTTTCGAGTCGACTGGGAAACGCGGGAGGCTAACCGTGTCGACAGCCAAGCAAAAATATTGGGAGCTTCTTTTGGCCAACGCCCAAAAAGCTCTAGAAAAACATTACTTCGCCGTCTCGCGGCACCAGTTCCTTAGCGAGGCCGAGAGCTTTTTGGCCGACGAATTAGCCGGCCCAAACGTCTCGTCGGTGGGCTTTGGCGGCTCGGCCACGGTCGGCCAGTCGGGTTTGTTGGCTCGCCTTAAGGCCAAGCCCCATTTGACGGTCGTCGACCGCAACGACCCCCAGCTTAGCCCGGAGGAGCGGACCGAGTTAAGCCGAAAGAGCCTTTTAGTCGACCTCTTCGTGGCCTCGGCCAACGCCGTCACCTTACAAGGGGAGGTGGTCAACCTGGACAAATTCGGTAACCGAGTGGCCGCCATGGCCTTTGGCCCTAAAAAGGTGGCCTTAATCGTGGGCCGCAATAAAATCCGTCAGAACCTGGCCGAGGCCAAGTCCCGGGTCAAAAACGAGGCCGCCCCGACCAACGCGGTTCGCTTAGGGCTCTCCACCCCCTGCGCCCAAACCGGCCAGTGCCAGGACTGCCAGGGGCCCTCTCGCATCTGCGGGGTCTGGTCGGTCGCGGAGAGATCCTTTCCCCAAGGCCGGATCCATATCCTTTTGGTTAACGAGGATCTGGGCTTCTAACCTATAGGGGCCTTCATTTGAACGAGACGGTCGACCTTTTTGGGCCGGCGCACCTGCCAATTCTGGATCAAGCCGCCCACTTGGCCGGAGATCTGGTCTCCGAGGCCTTTCAGTTGGATCTAGCCAATTTCCGCCAGTGGCCGGTGGATGTCCGCCACCAGGCCTTGCTAGCCCCGACCGAGCTGGCTTTAGGGGTTTTAGCCCAGGTCATCTGTTACCGCCGTAAGGCCGTTTTCCAAGGCCAAAAGCCGGATTTTTACCGAGTCTGCCTCTACGATCCGGCCATTCTCTCGGCCTCGGCCAGAGAGGGCGTTCCCTTACCCACCTTATTGACCTACGTCCTAACCCACGAGTTCGTCCACGTGGCCCGCTTCGTCCGCTTTTTGGAGCTGGCCTCCTTGGCCCCGGAACTTCGGGCCGGCGAGGAGGGTCTCGTCCACGCCCAGACCAGGGAGCTTCTGGCCGGCCGCAATCTCCAGGAAATGCCCCGTTTGTTGGCTCTTTTCGACCAAGGCCGACTGGCCTTGGACAATTTAAATTCCCTAGATCGCCTCCATTTGGAAGCCTAAACCCCCCTTTATGGCCCCTTTGCCTCTAAGCCCCCTAAAGGCCGCCTTGGGCTCCGATGGCCCCGCGGAGCGGGGCCCAAAAAAGGCCAAAAAAGAGCCTTAAGGAGCCAAAAAGAGGGGCTGGCTTTTTTGGAGAAACTTACTATCATTTGATAGTTTACTCTATCCAGATTCGGCCTTAGGCCAAAAAACCATCCCCTAAACTTTCCTTATTTTACCATTAATTAATGCCTTTTATTGAGTTTTTAAGCTGCTATTATCCCTCTTAAGGCCAGCCCAAGGCCAAGCCTTGGCGATTAAGCCTAGCTTGACAGCCAAGGTTTTTTCTGGCAAACTGAGACTGGGATTGAGTAGGGTCCCGGTTTTTTTGTACCATTAATGAGCTATATTAGTTATAAAAATTAATAATTTTATCTGTTTTTTCTTTTCGTCCCGCTTATTTTTCCTACCGTTCGTTCGCTTGATCGAAAAATTTAGCCAAAAAAGACCTGGCCACGCCCCGTTAGCCGCCGGCGCGAGCCATAATCGCCCCGCCTTGAGGGACCAAGGCGACCGATTTTTATCCAACAATCGCTACTTTTTAGATCCAATAGCGCGAAAGACAATTTATCCTCGTTTTGGCATCCCCTTTTATAGCGTTAAAAAAACGCCTGGTTTTTTTTACGCTGTCTAAAGCTTAGCTAGCCTAATTCTTTTGCCCGTTTTTCCGCGCTATGGTCAGAGGTATCTAGATGAAACTTGGGTCAAAAATAATCTTAGGGTTCGTCGCCATCTGCGCCATCTTCGCCGCCATCATCGGCGCGGTCGTAATTTCCCTCCAAAAGGTCGACCAGGGCAGCGAGGACCTAAAGTCCATGATCTTGCCCGCCAATATCGACGCGGCCGTCGTCCAGTCTTCCATCGCCCGGGGCGGCTTAAACATCTTGGATTACGGCTACTCCCACGCCGAAAGAGCCCTCAAAAAATACGGGGAGTACGAGTCCGCGGCCGACTCGTCCTTGGCCAACCTAAGGCGGCTGGCCGGCCAGGGCCTGGCCCAGGGCAAGCCGAAGTCTTTGGAGCTTTTGGGCGAGGCCGAGCTCCAATTCCGCGCGTTTCGCGAGGGCGCCCGGGAACTGTCGGCCCAGATCGCCTCCATCGTCGCTAACCGGACTTCCTCCATCTCCTCTTTCGACGCTTTGTCCAAAGAAGTCGAGGGGTACCGCCATAACCAAGAGCTCCAAATCCTCGCCGCCATCGGCTCCAACGTCGGCCTTGAGGAAATCACCAAAAGATTCAACCGATTCAAGTCGTCCGTCAGACTTTCCGATCTGACCAACGACTACTACATTGAGCTCTTGCGCGGCCTTTACTATCAGAAGGCCAGTTTTTTCGCCAAGGCCGGGGAGTACATTGAGACCATCCTGACCGAGACCAAGGCCTTAAGGGAGTCCTCCTCGCTTGAGGCCAACCGGGCCCAACTCGATCGAATCCTGGGCCTGGGCCAGGTCGCCAAGGCCGCCAACGACAACCTTTTAACGATCATGGGAAAATACTTGATCGACAAGGATACCCGAGAGCGGACCCGGACTAGCGCCATGGACGCCTCCGGCGATTTGACCAAGGCCTTTAACGACATGACCGAGGAGTTCACCCAAGACGCCAAGTCCTCCATCAAGGCCGCCTTCATGATTATGGTCTTTGGCGGCTTAGTGGCCATGGCTCTTAGCTCCTTGTTCGGCTTTTTCCTGACCAAGAGCATCACCGGGCCCATCAACGCGGTCATCGACAACCTGTCCGAGGGGGCCACCCGCGTCGACCGGACCTCCGAGGAGCTTTCGTTGGCCTCCAACACCTTAGCCGATGGGGCCACGGAAAACGCCGCCTCCTTGGAGGAGACCAGCGCGGCCTTGGAAGAGCTCTCCTCCATGACCAAAAGGAACGCCGACAACGCCGTCGAGGCCAACTCCCTCATGAGCTCGGCCACCGAGGCCGTGGTCAAGGCCGAGAACTCCATGACCAACGTCATCCAGGCCATGGACCACATCGCCACCAGCGGCAAC
>JAITIH010000227.1 GCA_031279525.1 Deltaproteobacteria bacterium
GTTGCCGCTGGTGGCGATGTGGTCCATGGCCTGGATGACGTTGGTCATGGAGTTCTCGGCCTTGACCACGGCCTCGGTGGCCGAGCTCATGAGGGAGTTGGCCTCGACGGCGTTGTCGGAGTTCCTTTTGGTCATGGAGGAGAGCTCTTCCAAGGCCGCGCTGGTCTCCTCCAAGGAGGCGGCGTTTTCCGTGGCCCCTTCGGCTAAGGTGTTTGAGGCCGAGGACAGCTCGCCGGAGGCCCCGTCTACCTCTTGGGCCCCGTCGGCCAGGGTGGCGATGACCTGGTTGATGGGGACGGTAATGTTTCGGGTAATGAATACGGATAGGACGGCGCTGATTGCTAAGGCGATAAGGCCGCCCACGACGATGGTCCAAAAGGAAGCGTTCAGGGAGGCGTTGGAAACTTCCACGAATTTATTGGCCAAGCCAGTCATGGCGGCGGAGAGGTTGGAGGCCGTGTCGATGGCCTGGGTGCGGACGTTCATGCGGATTTGCTTGTCTTCCAGGAAAGCGAGCATGGTCTTGTGTAAATCGGAGACCGCGGCCTGCGAGGTCTTAGCCGCGTCCAAAACGGAGTTGATCAGGCCTTGGCTTTCCGAAATCTTGGAATCGGCCATGATCGCGTTGGCGTCGGAGATCATTTTCGCGATAAACTCCAAGGCCGTCTGAAAATAGCTCGCGTCCTGGTAGTAAAGGCCACGCAGGAAATTCACGTAAAACTCGTCGGCCTCGTCTTTAATGTTGATGGCCCTGGTGAGGTGGTCGCTAACCCGGCGGAACTCCTGAACGTCGACTGCCGCGGTGCTATTGGCCATATCCAGGATCTGGCTCAACCGCTGCTCGCGGTACTTCCTAACGGCCTCGCTTAAAGCCTTGAAAGCGTTGAGAGTCGCGGTTCGGTCGGTGAAGATGGTCGACATGACGGGCGGCAATTTCTTGGCCTGGGCCTCGAAAGCCAAGTAGTCTTTTTCGTTAAGGCCGACCAAATCCCGGACCTCGGTCTCGTTTTCGGCTAAACCTTGACGAATGAGGGTCTTAAGCTTGTCGATGGCCGCTAAAGCCTTGGAGTCGAAGTCGCTGAACTTGTCATAGGCGCTCTGTTCGCCGGTAAAGCTGTAGTCCAAAATGTTGAGGCCAGCCCTTGCGGTATTGGATATGAGATCGCCGGCCAAGTCGTTGGCCGGCATGATTTCGTCCCGCAAATCCGCCGTCTCGCCCAGCACCGAGCGCAAGGAGAACATCACCGCCACGCTGATGGCGGTAAAACTCACGCAGGTGCAGACAAAGCCGATAATTATTTTTGTCGCCAGTTTCATCGCAATCCTCCTACGACCTTGCCCTGACTAGATTAAGCTCGCTCAAAAATATGGGTAACGGCCGCCTAAAAATGCCGGGAAAACGTAAATGGGCCCACTAAGCTCCCAAAATCGACTCAGGAGCGAAAATAATTCGGACTCCATCAAGAATCTATTTCCAGCCAGTTTATAATAAAAATGATTTGATAGCAACTAAATAATGTGGGGGTTTTGAGAATGGAAGGATCAATATAAAGGGTGGTATGAAATAGAAAGGTACTAGATAGTGAATTTTCGCTTAAAAAAAGGCTTAAAGCCTTGGGAAAAAGCGAGGACGCAAGAAGATATCGTGTGATAAAAAGATTAAAAATATGATAAATAATAAAGAGTAATTAAAAAATATATAATATAAATTAAAATATAAATATTAAATTATATAAATGTTTAGACGCGTGGGTTAATTATTTGGATAACAAATAAAAAAAATAATAACAAAATAAAGGCGATAAACGAAGCCACCCTTTAGGCCAAACTTAAAATTTCCCAAAAAAAGGCCCTGCGCCGGGCTTTTAGCCGGGGCGGTCCAAAAAAAATTTTGGCCCGCAAAAAACGTCAAAAATTTTCGCGCCCAAAAGGGCTAAATCCGGGCGATCCAACCGCCGCCCCTTAGGTCAAAAAAGCCAAAGGCCTAAATAAGGCGGATCCGTTCCGCGCGTGGATTTAGTTAAACGCGATGGTCTCGCAAAAACCCCTGTTTTCGGGAATCGTTGGAGAAATTATTTAATAATTTCAATAGGTTATTTTTCTGGTTTCATTTTCCGGACTTTTTGCGAAGCCATCGAGCAGGCGGTTTTTAAGGTAAATTATTAATTATTAACTGGCCAAGGGGCCAGCGGGGGCCAAAAGGCTCGCGGCCCGGTTAAAAGCCAGGCCCGAAACAGAGGGCCCTTTTTGAGCCAAAAACGCTAAAACTCGAAATTGTCGTCGTCCATGGGCAAGGCCTCGCGCTCGCGCCGGGGGGCCGGGGGCCGTTTATAAGCCTGGCTCGGGGGGTTGACGCGGGCCGGGCCAGACGAGGCCCCGGCGATCCTTGGCTGGCCGCTGGCTAAGCCGGCCCCGTCGCCGCCGTGAACGATCTGGTTAATGTGGTTGACAGCGTCCATGAGGGAGCTGGACTGGGCGGCCAGCCGGCTGGCCGCGCTGGCCGACTCCTCGGCCGAGGCGGCGTTGTTCTGGGTGACCTTGTCCATTTGGTTCATGGCCGTGGTGATTTGGTTGATGCCCTGCGACTGTTCCTTCGAGGCCTCGGCCACCTCGGAGACTAGCTGGGCCACTTTGGCCGCGTTGGTGGAGACGCTGTGGAAGTTTTCGGACGTGGCGTTGACCATCTCCGAGCCGGAGTTGATGTTGGAAATGGTGGCCGCGATGAGGTCGGCCGTGTTCTTGGCCGCGTCGGCGCTGCGGATGGCCAGATTCCGGAC
>JAITIH010000268.1 GCA_031279525.1 Deltaproteobacteria bacterium
AGAGATGCTTACCCCCACCGCGACTTTGGCCGGCAAGGGCCTGGACAACACCGTGGCCTTAATCACCGACGGTCGGTTTTCCGGGGCCTCGCGTGGGGCCTCCATTGGCCATATCTCACCGGAGGCCGCCGCGGGCGGGGTCATTGGCCTCGTGGAAGAAAACGACCTCATCTCAATCGACATCCCGGCCAACAAGCTGGAGCTGAAAGTACCCGAAAGCGTCCTGGCCAAAAGGCGGGCCAATTGGAAAATGCTGGAAAAGCCAGTGGGGCGCGGCTGCCTTAGCCGGTATCGCCAACTGGTGACCTCAGCCAACACAGGGGCGGTCATGTCCATCTAAAAATAAGCTGGCTAGAGAAAAAGCGGCCGCGATTTAAAGGCCAACCCGGCCCATTGGGGCCGGGTTGGCCTTTTTCGGAGACTGTTTTTGGCCTAAAAGTTCGGCCTTTAAGCGTTTGCCTAAAGGCGGGGAAAAGGCTCAAAGACGGCTATAAGGGCATTAGGATCCGCGGCTAAGGATAGCTTAGCGAGGCCTACTGGATAAGAAGGTCGGCTGGGCCTAAAGCCGGAAAGGGGAGGAGCCATTAGGCCTTTAGGGCGGGCTCGACCCGGCGGGAGCGAATGGAAGGCAATAGGCCGGCGGTGGCGGTCGAGAAAGCTATGGTATAATCCTGGGACATGGCTATGGCAATAAAAAACCTAAATAAGATAAAAATATTTTAATAAAATTCGATTTAGAAAAAGTAGAGTTTAAAATAGTAAGGATCGCCCGTGAAGAAAAAATTGATTGAAGTCGCGCTGCCAATCCTGGCCATTAGCGAGGCGATGGCCAAAGAAAAAACGATTCGCCGTGGCCACCCATGGTCCTTACATCTTTGGTGGGGGCGACGCCCATTGACCTTGGCTAGGGCCATAATCTTCGCGTCTTTGGTCGACGACCCATCCTCAAGGCCTGAAAAGGGTCAAACCGCGGAAGCCCAAAAAGTCGAAAGGAAGAGGTTATTCGCGATCCTAAAAAAGCTTACTCATTGGGAAAATCTGAACGATCGGACCTTGCTGGCGGAAGCCCAAGAGGAGATCAAAAAATCTTGTGGCCAAAAAACGCCGGAGTTTCTGGACCCTTTCGCCGGCGGCGGGTCATTTCCCTTAGAGGCCCAGAGGCTAGGGCTAAAGGCTCTGGCCTACGACCTAAACCCAGTGGCCGTCATGATCAATAAGGCCTTGGTGGAAATCCCCGCGAGATTTGGGGGTCGGCCGCCAGTCAATCACGCCGCGGCCCAAGGGTCCTTAAGCCAAGAAAATGGCGAGAACCCCGCCACGGGCCTTGCCGCGGACTTCGCCCACTACGCCGAGGCCTTGGTCAATAGGCTTCAAGAGCGCTTAGGCCATCTTTACCCGACCATTAAAGAAGACGGCCAAGGCAAGGTCAAGGAACTGACGGTGGCCGCCTGGATTTGGGCCCGGACGGTCAAATGCCCCAACCCGGCCTGCGGGGCGGAAATTCCGTTAGCCCGATCCTTTAAGCTGGGAAAAGAGGGCGATCTAGACGTTTACGTCGATCCGGTCGTGAAAGATGGGAAAATCGCCTATGAAATAAAAACCGGATCGCTAAACGATCGAGGGCCTTTAAGCCGAGGCGTGGATCGCTGCGTGGCCTGCAATTGCCCGATAGGCGTTAGGCGGGTTGAGGAGGAAGGCGCCAAAGGCGCCCTGTCCGCCGCCTTAATGGCCATCGCCGCCATCGACGAAAATGGCCGGCGCTATTTTCCGCCTAACGAGAGCCACCGTAAAGCCGCGGCGATTGAAAGGCCCTCTTCCGCTCCTGATTTGGAGCTTCCTAAAGGCTCCAAATCGTATGGCCTAATTAAATATGGCCTAACCAGCTTTGCGGATCTATTCGCCGCCCGGCAACTGGCCTTATTGACCGAGGCTCAAGCGGGACTTGACGATTTGATCGTGGAAATAGAAAAAGACGCGGAAAAAGCGGGCTATGGCGACGACGGCCTAGATTTCGACTCTGGCGGTCAAGAGGCCAGGGCCTATAGCCAGGCGTTGGCCGTATACTTAAGTTTTTTGATCGATAAAGCGGCTGACTGGCATTCTACTTTAATAACCTGGAATCACTCGAGGGAACAAATTCGCCGCGCCTTCGCCCGGCCAGCTCTGGCCATGACCTGGGATTACGCAGAAGGCAACCCCTTCGCATGGACTAGCGGGGGTTTGCGCAATTTGGTAGAGTCAATGGCCAAGGCCATTAAAGAATTGCCAGCCAAAGGCGAGGGCCTAGCCAAGCTAGCCGACGCTCAAACGGACAAATTGGAGAGAGAGGCCTTAATTTTTACGGACCCGCCCTATTACGACTACGTTAAATACGCCGAGCTAGCCGATTACTACTACGCCTGGCTCCGGCCTAGCCTTAAAAACCGTTTTAAAACTATTTTCCGCACCATTAGGTCGCCCAAGGGCGACGAGATGGTCTACGACCTCGGGCGGGCCGGGGGCGACAAACTTAAAGCCCTAGAAGATTACGAGGGGCGCCTTAAGAAGGCCTACGCAAATTTATACGCCTACGCCTCGTCCGATTTTCCGGTCGCCGTCCACTGCCCAATTTCTAGGGGAGCCATAAGGGAGGATCCTAAGCGGGAGGGAACGTGGCTAGTCGGCTGGGAAATCGCCCTGATGGGCCTGATTGAGGCGGGTTTTACCGTGGCCGCCATTTGGCCATTAACGTTAGAAGCTTTTCGGCCGCGCCTAAACTTAAGCCTCGTCTCCCAGGCCGGGAGCGTGATCCTGGTCGTGGCGAAAAGGCCAAAAATCGCCGAACCCGTAACCTTAAGGGATTTTTTGGGGGTCTTAAAGGCCGAGATGGGCCAGGCGATGGACCTATTGGCCGACGAGGCCGACCTCGGCCCCGGCGATTTAGCCTTAGCTGGACTGGGGCCGGGTTTAGGAGTCTACTCTCGCTACGCGCGGGTCCTAGAGCCAGACGGCTCCGCCTTGGCCTTCCCCAAGGCCCTGGCCCTGGTCAAAAGCGAGATGGCCAGGTGGACGAAAGAGTAGGGCTCGTCGGGCCTTCCGCTGGGGTTCTTCCGCGAGGCCCAAAAACCGCTTACGGCCCCGCGAGTCCACCCCGGCCAGGCAAATAGAGCCCGGACCTGGTCCAGAATGGGGGGGAGGATTTTAAAGATGACCCCCACGCTTTAGCGCCTATTATCA
>JAITIH010000307.1 GCA_031279525.1 Deltaproteobacteria bacterium
GCAATCGGGGCAAAGGTGGCGGTAGTCGGCGGGGAACAATCGCTCGCCGGGCGCGCCCCGGTCGTTTTTGTAGCGGGCCCCACAGCCCCGGCGGTTGGAGCAAAACCAACGGACGGAGGACCGGCCATCCTTAATCTCCTCCCGCCGCTGAATGGGGGCCCCGCAATCCGGGCAAGCGTGGGCGGAGATCTCAAGGCGGGCAAAGAGCTCCCCGGGAGAGCCGTTGTCGTTGCGGTACTTAGCCGCGCAGGCCTCCTTATTTTGGCAAGCCCAGTACTCCACGGGCTCATAACTCTTGTGGCCCTTGACCAAGGCGAGCCAGCCGCCGCAGTTGCCGCATTTGACCTTGTAGTTGGCCTGGAGCAAGCGCCTAGGTCCAGGCGCCCCGCCGTCGTCCATAAACTTGCCCCCGCATTCGGGGTTGGGGCAGAACCAGGCGGCGTAGGGCGACACGCCGTTTTGGCCTATAGCCCGCCAAATGGGCTCGCCGCAGTCGGGGCAAGTTTTTTGGCTAACCTGGCCAAACTTGGCCACGCCCGCCTCCAAGCTCTCGCGGAAAGAGGCCACGGCCGAGAGCCAACCCCCTCCTTCGCCCACGACCGCGTTTTTGAGGGCCTCGCCAAAGGACCCCGGCCCATAAAGGCCTAAGAGCTTAAAATCGTCGGCCAAAAGGCTCCAGACCTTCTGGCCGTGGGCGGTCGAGCGCAAAACCCCGCGGTTGTCGGCCGTGGCGTAGCCCCACTTCACCAAACCCGCCACCGCAGGGGCGTAGTCGCCGCTCCGGCCCACGCCCAGCTTTTCCAGCTCGTCGATCAAGGCGGCCTTGGACAGGCGGGACAGGCCATTGGGCTCTTTGGAAAAGCAGCGGCCGGACAGGGGGCTTAGCTTGGCCTGAGGGGTTAGCCTAGGGATGGGGTTGTTAAGGTCTTCCTCCGGACTCCCGGCCTTGGGGCTGGCGGCCTGCTCCTCATTTAAGAGGGCTTTGTGGCCGGGCCTGAAGAGCCTTCGGCTTTTAGCCTCGAAAAAAGCTTTCTTCCCGTCGACCTCGGCCCATAAAACCGCCTGGGTCACGTTGTAGACCGCGTCGGTCATTTGGCTGGCGATGGTCCGAAGGCGAATCAGCTTGTAAAGGGTGCGCAGATCGTTCGAGTCCCCGGCCGCCTCCAGGCTTAAGTTAACCGGCCGGACGCACTCCACCCCCTCGGCCACCGGGCTTCCGAGGGCCTGATCCCGAGGGGCCTGGGCCAGGGGCCAACCGTAGCTTTCGGCTAGAGCCTTTATCTCGTCGACGACCTCGGCGCGCAAATACTGACTGGCCGTCCGGGGAAAGGTGATGTAGCCGCCCTCGTGGAGGGCCTGGGCCAATTCCATGGTTTTGCCCGGGTCGAAAAACAAGGAGTCGGCGGCCGATCGCAAAAGGGTGGAGGTCGTGAAAGGCGGGGCCGGCCTCTGGTAAATCCGGCCTTCCTTGTGGGAAACCACCTCGACCGATTTTACCTCGGCGATTTTTTGGGCCATTTTTCGGTCCCGAAAAGAGGACTCGCCCTCGGCCAGCCAGTTTTTGGGGTTCCAGTAAGCCCGCCAGGCCATGTTCCTTTGAAACTCGGGCGCGAAGGTCAGCTCGATTCCAAAATTGGTCACGGCGGTCTCGCCTTCCAGGCGGTTTTCCCACTCAATTAAGAGCCCTAAGGCCGCGGCCAGGGTCAAGCCCACAACGTAGTACTGGCCGGTCTGGGCCTGGATGGCCATGGCGACCAGCCCGGCCAGGCGCTCGCCAATCCAGTAGGCCTCCCGAGCCTGGGCTCGCTTAACGTTTAGGGGACGCGACTCTTTAATGGCCGTCAAGACGGTTTTTTTGGAAATCTCGGCGAAAACCACCCGGCGGGGATTTTCCAAGCCCAAGATTTCCTTTAAGCAAAACGCGTTTAGCTCGCCGTCGTCGTCGGGCCGAAGCCCTAAGTAGACTTCCTGGGCCTCGGTAGAAAGAGGCCTTAGATCGTGGACGACTCTCTCGCCATGCTCAGTCAAGGTTAAAGACGAGGGCAAGAGCTGGGCCTGCTTTAAAATATCTCGCCTAGGCAGGGCCCTTAGAACGCGGCCGCCCAAGGCGGCTACGCTCCACTCGGGGTCTAGGAAAGACTCAATTTTTTTCGCTTCCGCCGCGGTCTCAACAATTAAAAGTTTCACTTGTCCACCAATTTTTCGCAAATCCCTAAATAGGGCTTTAAAGCAAGTATTTCAGAACTACCGGAAATCGCCTAAGCCTCGTTTCCCAGTAACCAAATTAAGAGTTTTTTCGTAGATTTGGGCTTTAACCAGTTTATAACAATAAAAACGCCAATTATATGTGTTGGGGCCGTAAAAAAAACCCTCTAAACATTTTCGATCCGCTTGGGCGGATCTGGCCTAGTCTCAAAATTTTCCAATTTTTTCGTTCCGATCCAAAAAAACGAAAAATTTTTCAACCCGAGGGCGTCGAATCAAAGCAGATGGAAAAGAACGTGACGTCGAAATTTGGGAGCCCACGTATCGCCTATCCTCTTATATCGCTGAGGAAAGAGGTGGGCCGGAGAAAAAGTTGCTCAGTCTGAACTACAGTATCCATGATGACCTCTTGACTTTCTGTTTACTAATCATTATAGTAGCAATGATATTTGATCCTGTCAAGAGTAATTCTAAATAATTTTTCAGTTGAGTATATTTTATCGGTCGCTAGGCTGCCACTGCCTCCGTTCTCTGTAGGGAGGACCTTTTACATCAGCGTCACTATGTAGAACGAATTTAAAGGTAGAACGTTTTTTATCAAGAGATAATATCTATAAAATAGATAAAATAATTATTATTTTAAATTTAGCTTGCCAATTCATATTAAATATTTAAAAAATATTGAGGCTTAACAAAAGCCTTGCCCTTTTGGTCAGCCTTAAGGCCCTGGCCGAGCTTTTTCCTTCTAAGCCAGGGCAGAAAGGAATCGGGCTTAACTAAGGTCCTTTGGGAGAAAAGTCGAATCGCGTTAAAAAAGCCCAAGGCCCGCGACTAAAGCGAACCTTGGACTTGAGGCCTTAGGTTTGGGGGGAATCTCTTACTCCGAGACGGACCGACCGCCCCGGCCGCCGCCGCTAGAGGCGCGGGAGTCGTCATCGGAGTCGTCGCTATACCTGCCGCCAGAGCCGCTCCGGCCACCGCCGCTAGACCCACCGGTATAGCTATCGCTTGACCCGCCGCTAGACCCGCCGGTATAGCTATCGCTTGACCCGCCGCCAGAGCCTCCCCGGCCGCCGCCGCTAGACCCACCGGTATTGCCCACCCTAGAGCCGCCGCCAGAGCCTATGGAAGAGCTATCGCCTGAACCGCCGCTGCTAGATCCGCCGGTATAGCCCTCGCTTGAACCGCCGCCACGGCCGCCACCGCTAGACCCACCGATATAGCCGTCGCCTTGGCCGCGCTGGCCCCGCTGACCCTGATTAACGTCGCCGTCCCGGCCTTGGCCGCGCTGGCCCCGCAGACCCCGCTGACCCTGATTAACGTCGCCGTCCCGACCCTGGCCGCGCTGGCCCTGATTGACGTTACCGTCCCGGCCTTGGCCGCGCTGGCCCCGCTGACCCTGATTGACGTTGCCATTCCGGCTTTGGCCGCGCTGGCCCCGCTGACCCTGATTGACGTTGCCATTCCG
>JAITIH010000343.1 GCA_031279525.1 Deltaproteobacteria bacterium
TGGCTGATTGGATGATGGCCGATGGTCAGCTCCCTGGCGATTTGCCGGGTGCTTTTGTTGGTCCACAATAGGGTTGGGTCGCTTTCGCCCATGGTGGTTTCCCTTAAGACTTCCTCTAAGGAGGACCACAACCCTGGGTCCAGCCTTTCGACCCTGGGCCGACCGGCCCCGGGCCGCCGGGCCTTGCCTGGCTCCAAAGGCGGCTCGTCCAGTTCTCGCAACCCCTTGGTAATGGTCACGCGCGATAGCCCGCAGGCCCGGCTGACCATGGAGACCCCGCAGCGCCCAATGCGTCGGGCCTCGCTGGCCGCGACCAAGCGGCGCTCGCGTTCCCCCAGGTGGGGCCAGACATTGTTAAACATCTTGACAAGGGCGGATTCAGCTTCCATGTTTTTCCCCGATAGTGGAGGTTGGGCTCCAAAGTTGACATTTTCAAGAAGGTTTGGAAATGGCGTTTGGCCGCTTATATGGCGCTAAGCACCGAGGCCCCCCAAGACTTAATGGCGTCGGCCGAGTCGCCGGGGTCGCCGTTAATCTTAAGGCCGCCATTGACTACCTTGGCCCCCAGCTCACCCAGCTTCCCGGAGATGGCGTCCACCGCCCCGCAGAAATGCGTGTAGTCCTCATCGCCGCAACCGAAGACGCCGGTTTTGACCCCGGAGGCCCCGATCTTGTCGAAAGACTGAAACAAGGGGATGAAATCGTCCTGGAGCTCGATCTCGTCTTGGCCCCAGGTGGAACAGCCGAAGAGAACTAGATCCCGACCGGAGCACAGACCGTCGGCCTTAGCCTTAGAGGCGTTGGTGGTCTCGACTGAGTGGCCGGCGTCCTTGATTTGGGTGGACAACTGATTGGCGACCCACTCGGTGTTCCCGGTGGTTGAGCCATAAACGATCAAAACATTGGCCATAGCTATCGTCTCCTGGTTACTCCCCTGTTAGATTGATCAAAAATAGATCTTCGATCGGGGAGTGAGCTTTTTTTTCATGTCTGAAGATTATCATAACTGAAACTCATTTTCAATATCTCCCTAGAAAAAAGTTCATCCCCAAGATTTGACGGCTAAAGGCAGTAATATCAAGGAATTATCTTTATCTATAGACTTTTTTTTTGACGGATTGGCCGGGGGAGAGAAAAAATATTTCGAAAAAAAATGGAAAATCTGGGCTTTTGGACCCGCCGGAAAATGGAAATTATAGGTTTTGAGGGGAGTTTAGGGGGTCAGGCTTTTTTAAAAACCGCTTTGGTTTAAAAAATGGCCTCCCTTAGAGGCCAGCGGTCCTGCGAGAGGTCAGCGGTCCTGCGAGAGGTCCGCGGTCCTGAGAGAGGCCAGCGGTCCTGCGAGAGGTCAGCGGTCCTGCGAGAGGCCAGCGGTCCTGCGAGAGGTCGGCGGTCCCGTTAGTGGCCAAAAAGGCCAATCGAGGGGTAAGGCCTCTTTTATGGCGTCGCCAAGATAACGAAAACCCTTTGGGCGGAGTCTTTTTAGGGGCGGCTTAGGGGCCGGGAATTAGAGAATATCTTGTGGTTTTTTGGGATCATCGGCCATATATATTGGGTCGCCATTATGGTCAGCCGAAGGCGACTAGTCGCCGCGGCTGACCTTTAGGGCCTAAGTTTTAAGACGGCTCTTTGGCTCTTTGGTTGACTTACGGCTGGGCAAAGCCCGGCCTTAAAGGACGGCTCTAGAGCTCTTGGGCTCAAGGCCGGCGAAAGGGCAAAAAGGGCTTTAGGGTGAGGCGGCCCCCGTAAAGGGCCTGGACAGAATCGGCTCTCGAAAGCGAGCGGCGAGGCCCAAAGGGCCTGGGTCGAACCCAAAGAGATCCCGCCACATGCGAGGGCTTTCCATGCAAAGGTAGACGGTGGTCCTAGGGTCGACGCGGGACTTTAAGCCATCTAGGAGGCTGCTGTAAAGAAGTCGGCGCAAGGGCCGAGGATAGCGGAATTTGCCGTCGTTGGCCCGGACGAACTCGGCGTCGAAGATCATGGAGGGGTTTTTGGCTAGAAGGCGGCTTTTTAAATGGGCTTGGTAGCGAAAGCAGCCTAAGGAGATCCAGGCGACCCGGTCCCAGGGGACGTGGCGGTCGATGAGCTCTAGGGCCTGGGCGTAGCCCTCTCGCCAGCCCTCGCAATAAACGATGGGATCGAAGTGGAGCCCGATGGGGTAGCCATGGGCGGCCGCCTGGCCCGCTGCGGCCAGGCGGTCGGCTAAAGGGGCGGCCCCGGGCTCCAAAAGCCGGGAGACGGCCGGGGCGTTGACGGAAAAGGCCAGGACCGTCCGGCCCCCATGGTCGAGATGGAGGAGGTGGCCCACGCTCGCGGTCTTGGTCTTGAGCTCCAAGGAGCTTTTAGGGCAGTCCTTAAAAAGCTGGATGAGCCTGGCCGAGACGCCCAGGCCCTGGTCGTAGATAAGAGAGTCGGTGAACTCCCCGGTGCAGAAACGATAGGAGCGCTCAGGCGGCAGGGCCGGGCTTAGGTCGGATTCGCTTTCGATGGCCGCCAAGATGGCGG
>JAITIH010000092.1 GCA_031279525.1 Deltaproteobacteria bacterium
CCCAGCAGCCGCCGGCGTTGGCCATGAAGATGGCCTGGAACAAGCCGAAAAAGGCGATGGATAGAAGGTAAGAGATGAAAAAGGAGACCGAGGCGTTGTCGCCCTCGCTAGGGCTGGACAAAAAGGCCAGGGCCAAGGCGAAGGAAAAGACGGCGATGAAGATGTTGAACATGCCTTTCTGGGCGTACACCGTGCAGATCTTCACAACTTCCTTGGAGTTTTCTATGGCCGCGCTTTTCGAGGCGTTGGGGTCCAGGTCGATGTGCTCTTTTATGTAAGCCACCGCCCGGTAAGCCCCGGTGGAGACGGCCTGGGTGGAGGCCCCGGTGAACCAGTAGATGACCGAACCGCCGCACAGAAAACCCAAAATCGTGTAAGGGTTTAGGATGTTTAAGATGGTCTCCGGGGCCACGCCCAAGACTTTCTGGATGACCAAGATGGTCGAGAAGATCATGATGGTCGAGCCCACCACGGCCGTCCCGATGAGGACTGGCTTGGCCGTGGCCTTAAAGGTGTTGCCGGCCCCGTCGTTGGACTCCAGGTAATAGTGGGCTTTCTCGAAATCCGGGGCCTGGCCGAACTCCTTTTCCAGGTGGGCGGCGATGTCTGGGACTTCCTCGATGAGGCTAAGCTCGTAGATGGACTGGGCGTTGTCGGTGACCGGCCCGTAGCTGTCCACCGCGATGGTGACTGGCCCCATGCTCAAAAAGCCGAAGGCCACGAGACCAAAGGCGAAGACCGAAGGGTACTCCATGATGCCGGCCAGATCGTGCTGGCTAAAAAGGTAAGCCGCGAACATGAGGGCGCAGAAGACCGCCCCCATCCAAAAGGCGCTGAAATTGCCGGCGATGAAACCCGCCAAGATGTTAAGGGAGGCCCCACCCTCTTTAGAGGCTTCCACCGTCTCGCGGACGTGACCGGATTTGCCGCTGGTGAAAATTTTGGTGAACTCCGGGATGAGGGCCGCGCCCAAGGTGCCGCAGCTGATGATGGCGGCCAAGATCAGCCACAACCGGGGGGCCACCGCGGCCACCTCGGCTCCGGAGGTCGATCCTGGGCCGATTAAAAAGTAGCTGGCCACGAAGGTCATGGCGATGGACAGGATGGAGCCTAGCCAAACCAAGCTGGTCAAGGGCGACTCGAAGTCGAAGTCCAAGGTCTTCCCGAACCTAGCCGAGCTTAAGCCCTTGTTGACGTAATAGGCCAAAAGGGAGGTGACCAGCATGAGGATCCTCATGACGAAGACCCAGGTCAACAAGCTAGTCTGCAGCAATAGCTGATTGGCGTGGCCCTGGCCCACGGCCAGGCAGATAAAGGTGACAAGAGCCACCCCGGTCACTCCATAGGTCTCAAAGCCGTCGGCCGTCGGGCCCACGCTGTCGCCGGCGTTGTCGCCGGTGCAGTCGGCGATGACGCCAGGGTTGCGGGGGTCGTCTTCCTTAATTTTAAAGACGATCTTCATCAAATCCGAGCCGATGTCGGCTATTTTAGTGAAGATCCCGCCGGCGATCCTTAAGGCGCTAGCCCCGAGGGACTCGCCGATGGCGAAGCCAATGAAGCAGGCCCCGGCCAAATCCCTAGGCACGAAGACCAAGATGACCAGCATCATCACCAGCTCCACCGAGATCAGCAAAACTCCGATGCTCATGCCGGCGTCCAAGGGGATGTTCAGAAGCTTTAAGGGGTTCTTGCCGAGCGAGGCGTAGGCCATGCGGCTGTTGGCCAAGGTGTTGACTCGCATGCCGTAGAAGGCCACCGAGTAGGAGCCTAAGATGCCGACGACGGTCCACAGGAGGATGAGGCCCACCCCGCCGACGGGCATGCCTTCTAAGTACCCGAAATAGAAAGCGATGCAAGCCCCGACGAAGATAAGAAGGATGACGAGGAGCCTGGCCTGCTGAAACATATAGGTCTTACAGGTCTCGTAGATCATGGCCGCCACGTCTAGCATGGTGGGGTGGGCTTTGAGCTTTTTGATGCCCAGGTATTGGTATAGGCCGAACAAAAGGCCTAAGAAACAGACGAAGAGCCCGCCAATCAGGTAACGATTCTGTTCGTTGGTCAACTCCGGGACCCGTAATTCGGCCTCGCTGGCCCAGGCGCCGGAAGCGGCCAGGGCCGTCAGGGCCACGGCCAGGATCAGGGCCAGGCGAAGAAGATGGCGCCCGGCGACGGACTTGAGCCTTAAAAGCGTATGCATGGTGGCGGAGCCTCCTAGAAAATAGATAAAGAGTAAACGAGAAAAGCCCTAAAAAAGGAGCCTTAAAAGCGCGTCGCGAAGGGAAGGCCCCTCGCTTTGACTGACGAAAAAGAATCGCGTTCCAAAATCTCATTGGAAAAAAGTGGCATTATATGGCAGAAGGCCCCAATTGACAAGCTAAGGGGCGACGAAAAGCCAGGGGTCTTTCGGGCCAAAGGAGACGACTTTTATTTATGGGGGAAAATTGGCCAAATATCAAGGGAAAAAATGACAAATTCGGGGCGGGGCGGTTGGAAATCCTCTTCTCTGACTTGGCGGGCGGCGATTATTGGAGAATATTAACAGCTATATATAATTAAATAGGTCAAAATTAGTTTTAAAAAATCTTATTTTAACCGTTAAAAAAACGCCCGTTTTTGACCAAAAAGGAAAGTTCCCGTTGGCGAAAGATTTTTCCCTACCCCGCTCCTTAAGGACCCGGCTGACTCGGCTGCGGGGGGGCTTTGGGGGATTTTTTGGGTTTTTTGGGTTTTTTGGGGAGCTTTTTTGGGAGGTTTTTCGGCCGTAGGCCGCGCGAATCGAATGGCCAAGAGGGGGCCGTCGGCTTAGGGCGGGCTTTGGGGCCGCCGACCTTGGGGCGGTCAAGGCCAGGCCCTTTTCTAGCTGGCCAAAAGGGTTATGGCTGGGCTATGGGCCTATGGAAGGGCTTATTGGGGGCGTTTTTTTGGCGTTTCCAGAATAACTCCAAATCTATTATAATGAGCGTTTAAGCGGCCCTTTTCTTCGTTCGATCGGTTACGGCTTTAGGGCTGGCTAAACGGCGAGCTAAGGGCTGTGGCGAATTCTTCCTCTTCGCGTCAGATTTAATTAAAAATAACTTATAATTTATAACTAATATTATTAAAAATTAGCAAGGAATTTTTAATAATATTTTCATTAAACCCGCTAGTCAGTGCTAGTCGGATAAAATTCAAATCCTATTATTTGTTTTTTTAAGTCGGTTCCCGCCGTTTTTATAGCGAAACCTTTTTTTTGACGAATAGTGGGCCGCGCGAGCGGCCTAGCGTTCGGCCTAGCCGTCGGACTTAGGCGGCTAGCCAAAGGCCCTATGGCCATCCTTAGGGCCAGCCGGCCCAAGGGCTAAGAGTTTTCGTCGCTAAAACTTTTCGGCCAAAGGCGGTCGCTCGACCCAGAAAGCCCGCTAGCCTGGGCTTTTTGAGCCAATTGGCCTTAGGGAAAGAGCCGTATCTGGCTTTTTTGTTTGTTTTGTTTTATAATTTGGCTATTAAACTAGATTTTTAGAAGGATTTTTATAATTGCGAAGGCTATATTTTTTGGGTTTATGTCTAGGCGGCCTGGCGGTCTTGGCCCTTAACGGTTGCGCCGGCTCGGTCCCCGATTCCGCCATGGGTCGGCAGGCTAGCTTGGTGGCCAAGGAAGGGCGGGCCGGGGCGCAGAAACACTACCGTTTAGGCCCCCGCTACGAAAAGCAACTGACCACCATGGTCAGCGAAGAATATCAGGCTATTTCCGGGCGTAAGGTGGACATCCCCTTGGAGCTGAACCAGGAAGTCCTCATCAACCTCAATTATTTCCTCAACGACGCCCGGGGGTTCATGATCCGCTCTTTGAATCGAGGCCAGAAGTACATCCCCATCATGAAGGCCATCTTAAAGCAGAAGGGTTTGCCGGAGGATCTGGTTTACTTGGCCTTAATCGAGAGCGGCTACCGGACCGAGGCCGTCTCCCACGCCAGCGCGGTGGGGCCTTGGCAGTTCATCGCCTCCACCGGCCGGCGTTATGGCCTGACCATCGACGAGTGGGTCGACGAGCGCATGGACCCCATCATGAGCACCTACGCGGCCGCCGACTATCTCATCGCCCTGTACGAAATGTTCAATTCCTGGCCCCTGGCCATCGCGGCCTACAACTCCGGGGAAGGGAAGATCATAAAGGGTATGCAGAAGCCGGAGGTGGACAACTACTGGGACATGGCTAAAGCCGACGGCTTTTTGGCCAACGAGACCAAAAGGTACGTGCCCAGTTTTCTGGCCGCGGCCATCATCGCCAAAGACCCCTTGGCCTATGGGCTGGAGGTGGTCGAGGCCGAGGTGGACTCCTGGGACGAGGTGGTGGTGCCGGAGCCCATCGAGCTAACCATGGCCGCCCAGCTGTCCGGGACTAACCTAGAGCGGATCAAGGAGCTAAACCCCCACTTAAAGCGCATGGCCACGCCCCCTTCCGAGCGGGACTTCGTCCTAAGGGTGCCCCGCGGCGGCGCCGAGTCCTTTTACCAACTCTACGCCCAGCTGCCCGAGGCCCAGCGCTCTAACCGAATGGTCATTCACCAGGCCAAAAGAGGCGAGACCGTCGAGACGGTGGCTAGAGAGCACGATCTGACCCCCGAGGTGGTTAGGCAGTACAACAACCTGACCTCTTCTAGGCTAACGGCGGGCCAGCGGCTAGTCCTGCCGGCCACCATGGCCCAGGCCCCCGGGGTCCAGGAGCCCATCCAGGTGGCCGCCCAAACCGTCCGCGGCGGGCCCTCCTCAAGTTTCCAGGCCCGCCTAGGCGAGGCCCAATCCATGACCGCCCGGGCCGTGTTCGGCGCCGAGGAACTGCGGCCGCCGTCGTCGGTCAACCGCCAGGCCTCGGCCCGGCCGGCCAAGGCCCCGTCTCGGGCCGTCTTATGGACTAGCGGCAAGGAGCGGCCCCCGGTCATCGCCAGCATCCGGCATCGGGTGAGGGCCGGCGAAACTCTAGGCGAGCTGGCCAAACGCTACGGGACCACCTCGGAAAAGCTCCGGGAAAGCAACCGTCTAAGCTCCAACTCCATCCGGGAGGGCCAGGTGCTGGTGGTCGGCTCCAACCTGACCGTGGCCGCGGCCGAGCGGCCCCGTCGCCCGGCCAACACCTGGGTGGAGGAGACCGAAGAGACCCCCGTTTATCACTTGGTTAAGGCTGGCGAGTCCTTAGGCTCCATCGCGGCCCAGCGCGGGACCACCGCCGAGCGGCTGCGCTCGCTAAACTCCTTAGAAAGTTCCCGCATCATGGCCGGCCAGAGGCTTTTGGTGGGCTCGGCCCCGGCCGAGGCGGCCCCCGCGGCCGGCGGCGGCTCAGGGGTTTACGTGGTTCGCCCCGGGGACACGGTCGGCCAGATCGCCCAGCGCCACAACCTGACCGTGGCTAAGCTGAGGGAGCTAAATCGCCTGGAAGGCGACCGGATTAACCCCGGCCAAGAGCTAAAGGTGGCCGAGGCCGCCCGGCCCGCGGCCCTAAGCGCTCGCGTTTACGAGGTTCGGCCAGGGGACACCGTCAGCCAGATCGCCGAGCGGCACAACATGACCTCGGCCGAGCTAAGGTCTTTGAATAAGCTTAACGGCGATAGGATCGTCCAGGGCCAGAAGCTTAGGGTTTTAGCCGCCGTCGCCCCGGGCGACCCGCCCGCGGTGACCCCCGCCGTCGCCCGCTCGACGGCGGGCGGCGAAGTTTACGAGGTCAAGCCCGGGGACTCCCTTAGCGTCGTCGCCGAACGCCACAACCTGACCTCGGCCGAGCTAAGGGCCCTAAACGGCTTAACCAGCGACCGGATTCGGGCTGGCCAGAAGCTAAAAGTCTCGGCCCCGACCGCCCCCCCGGCGGCCGTCGGCCAAGCCGCCCGGTCGGCCAAGCCGGCCGGCCAGAGCCCTGACCCCTTGTTTTATGAGGTGGCGGCCGGGGACACGGTCAGCCAGATCGCCGAACGGCACAACCTGACCGTAGCCGAGCTAAGGGCCTTAAACGACCTGGCCGACGACCGGATTAGGTCGGGCCAGAGGCTAAAGGTCGCGGCCGAGGCCCAGCCCAAGGTCAGCTCGCCCACGGGGACCCGGGGCCAGGCTAGCCAGGCCCCGGCCGCCTACTACGAGGCGGTTCCCGGGGACACGGTTAGCGTCATAGCCGAGCGGCACAACCTGACCTCAGCCGAGCTAAGGGCCCTAAACGACCTGGCCGACGACCGGATTAGGGTGGGCCAGAGGCTGTTGGTCTCCGCGGCCGGCTCGCCGCCCGCCGCGGCCGCCCGATCCGCCAGCCAAGCCTCGGCCCAAGCCTCGACCAAACCTCAGGCCCAACCCGCGGCTAGGTCGGCGGCCCCGGCCGCCGCTTCCGGCCTTTACGAGGTGGTCCCCGGGGACACGGTCAGCCAGGTCGCCGAGCGGCACGACATGGCCTCGGCCGAGCTAAGGGCCCTAAACGATTTGACCGACGACCGGATTCGGCCGGGCCAGAAGCTCAAAGTTAAGGGCCCCGCCGCGGCTAGTCCAGCGGCTAACCCCGCGCGGCCCGCGAGCCAAGCCTCGGCCCCGGCCGCCGCTTCCGGCCTTTACGAAGTGGCCCCTGGGGACACGGTCAGCCAGATCGCCGAGCGGCACGACATGACCTCGGCCGATCTAAGGGCCTTAAACGATTTGGCCGACGACCGGATTCGACCGGGCCAGAAGCTGAAAGTTAAGGGCCCCGCCCCGGCTAGCCCCGCCGAAAGGCGGACTTCCAGCGAGGCCCGCCCCGCGAGCCCACGCCCGACCGGGGCCACTGCCGCCTCGGGCAACCCCGAGGACTACTATGTGGCTGAGGCCGGCGACTCGGTGACCTCGGTGGCCGCCTTCTTCAACCTGGCCCCGGCCGAGCTGCGCCGCCTTAACGGCGTCGCCGGCGACCAGTTGAGCCCAGGGCAAAGAATACTGGTCAAAAAGCCGGCCGCTTCCCAGCCTATGGCCTCGGCCAGCGCGGGTTCCTCGGTTAGCCCCGGAACCTACAAAGTCGAGGGCGGGGACACTTTCTTCAGCGTCGCCCGAGCCCATAACCTCACCGTGGACGAGCTGAAAAAACTGAACGGCAAAAGCGACGACTCGCTCCGGCCTGGCCAGATTCTTAAAGTTAAGTAGAGGATTTTAAAAGTCGGACCAGGCGGCGGCCCCTAGAAAGTTTATGAGCCCGGCCTAAGGTCGCCCCTTATTTAGGCTGAAGCCACGGTGAAGGGGAAGGGGAAGGAAGGCCAGGCCAGGATTGCTAACTTTAGGCGACGCCTTGATTTTACTGGAATTATGACCGCCTCCTTTTGGGGGCCCAAGTTAAGGGCGGCTTTTTTTTCCCATTTTTTTGGAGATTTTTCCCCGGGCCTCGGTCTGATTTCCCCCTTTGGCCGGCCACCCCAAAAAAATCGGGCGCGCCAAGAAAACGGGCGCGCCCCAAATAACGGGCTCGAAAAATAAAGGGCTCGCCAAAAAAAAGGCCTCGAGGGAGGCCTTTTTTTGGCGAAAGCCTTGGGAGGTTAATCCCAAAGGCCGACCTTTTTCAACAACGGGACCGGGTCAACTAGATGAAATTTCCACCAATCGTTATGGGCGCTGGCTTTTTCCCCCAAATAGAGGGCCATAAGTTGGTTAAGGTGGAAAATGGGTAGGGGGTTGGCCATGTTAGAGGACTTAATCCTCATTTCCACGTTCATTTGGCACATGGCGCAGGTGGTGACCAAGCACTCGGCGCCGGCCTGGGAAGCCCCGCCGACGATCTGGGTGACGAATTCCTCGGCGATTTCCGGGTAAACCGCGGAAACGAAGGCGCTGCAGCACTTGTGGGGCCAGGGCCAGACCACGACCTCGGCGCCTAAGTCCTTCATTAAGAGCTCCACGGAGTCGCGGGGCTGGTTCTTGGGCCGCAGATCTTTGGGGTACATGGCGCTGCAACCGTAGTAGACCGCGACTTTAAGGCCCTTTAAGGGCTTGGCGTTCTCGAAGGTCGTGGAGCTTTCCCTAGCCTTGTTCATGACCTGGTAGTACAGGTCGTAGATGTTCAGAAGCTGGGCGTCAAGAGCCAAACGGCCAAAGGAGTCTTCGTACTTTTTTAAGGTCTCCGGCTCGGTCTCCAGGTGGTGCTTGGCCGTGGCCCAGTTACGATAGCAGTTGGGGCAGGGGATAATCACGGGTTTGCCGACCGGGATCCGGGAAAAGTTCCTGGCTCCCATGGCCACCGGGATCTCGTGGTTCATGGCGTGGCCGGAAGAGGAGCCGCAGCAGTTCCAGTCGTTGATCTCCTCTAAGTTGACCCTCAGCTTGGACAAGACGATGTCCATGGGTTTATTGGATTCCTCCACGCCCGTCTTCATGGTGCAGCCCGGAAAGTAGGAGGCTTCCATCAAATAATCGGCCATGGGTCTCTCCTATCTCGTCCGCCAGGGGCCGGTGACGAATTTCCGGACCTGGGAAATGCCGGCCCCGGAAATCCGGGAGGGCAAAAGGTGCAGCTTGCGCATGAGGATCATCTTGGTGCCTAAGACCGCGTC
>JAITIH010000127.1 GCA_031279525.1 Deltaproteobacteria bacterium
CAAGGGGTAAGGGGCCCTAAGAGGGCTTCCTTTAGCCTTTTGCGGTGGCCCGGGGCGCTTAAGTCGCACAACATGGGGGCGTGCCAACCGCCCACGTCGGAGATGGCCAGGCGAGCCATATGCAAAGCGGTAAGGTCGGAATAACCGATAATGGGCTTGGGCGGGTATAAGGGCCAAAGGGGCCTTAAGGCCGGCAACAGGCGAAGCGAGCCGTAACCGCCGCGAATGGCTAAAAGGGCTTTGACTTCCGGGTCGCCCATTAGCATATGAAGGGAGAACCGGCGCTCGTCGTCCGTCCCGGCCAGGTAGCAACTAGCCTTTTCCGTAGCCTTGGCCTTAGCCTTAGGCAAACTGGCGGGCGTTTTGGCCCTAAACCCCATCTCCTCTAAGAAAACGATGGCTTGGTCGACCTCGGCGGCCGAAGACGGGCTAGCCGGGGCGAATAGGCCTATCGTGGCGCCTGGCTTAAGAAAATATACCCTCTCTCTCACGCTTTTCCCCCTAAGGCTAACCACGCGACTTTGGCTGGCCATACGTCAGCCTCAGCCTGACCCAAGGTTTTGTTTTATAACCACAAATAGCCACGACGCCGGATAAAAGCTGAATCCTTTCGCCCGGCCGCCCGGCCGCCCGGCCCGCCTTTTTCGGCGGCCTCCCGACGCCCACGGTCTCCAGGACGGCTCGCTAAGAGCCCCTAAAAGCGACCCTTTTAAATTGCGGCCATTTTAGCCTGGCTTAACAAAATTTACCAATAATTTTAAGAGGTTATCTGGAAGGGCTGGGTTAAGGGGATTTTTGGGGCCCTTTAGACTCGCTCCCCCGACCGACTCGCCCCCACCCTTAAGGGGACGACCTGAAATGCGCCTTCTTTAGTAAAAAACATTATCGCTAATAAGAAATAAGGCGCCTTCCTTTAAAACTGGCCTTTATTATACCCTATTCAGAGCGAAAAATAAAAGGAAAAATCGCCGACAAAATTTTTTTCTCTTCGCCGTTCAATTATTTTATCGATAAAAATCAGTAGGTTAATGGCAAAAATCCCTTAGGGGCCCTCAAAGAGGCCAAAAATTTTTTCAAAAACTTGCCAGTAGATCTTGACATTTAAACTGTCGTGTTTATAATTTCTTTCAAGAGGAACGACTCTTCTTCCAAAGTAAAAATCGCCCCGCCAGGCCCAAGTGGCCGGCGACAGAGAGCCTTGAGCCCAAAAAACCCATCGCCCGGAAAAAAAGGTCCCGGCTCTCCCCAAAAAACGTCTTTTCGACCGATAAAGAACGTAGAGGCCCATGAAACCTAAAACCTACGCCCTTGACGACTTAAGCTCCTTGACCGGCCTGTCCCGGCGGACGATACGCTACTACATCCAAATCGGGCTGGTCAGCCGGCCTGAGGGCGAAGGCCGGGGCGCGCATTACGTCGAGCGGCATCTAAACGAGCTTCTATCAGTCAAGAACCTGGCCAGCCAGGGCCTCTCCCTGGAGGCCATTCGCCGGCTAGCCGAAGGCAAGCCAGAGGCTCGCGAGTCGCGCTCACAGCCCATTATAGGACAAACGGCGGTTCGCAGCCACGTCTGGCTTAGCCCAGGACTAGAGCTGGTCGTCGACCCACAGAAATCAACCCTTAACGCCCAAGGCCTGAATTATTTAGTCAACGAGATTATAAAAGTCGCCCAAAATTTCCAGGATTCCCTGGACAATCGCCCAAAAGAGCGGGCCAAAGGCCGAAAGGCCCTAAGCGGCCAACACGAGGGGGACCAAGCCGAGGAAGGCCAAGCCGAGGAAGGCCAAACCGAGGAAGGCCAAGCCGTAGGCCCTGAGGGCCGCCCGGGAAAGGGCGACTGGGAGCGACGAAAAAATGAAGGAGGGGGAAAACCTTGACGAAGATTCTTGATTGGCGACCGCCTAAGGCCGCCAAAAGGCCCCTGGCCCCCGGCTAGAGAGGCGAGGCCGCCCAAATTTCGCAATCAGCGTATTAATGGCCTATTTTCATTCCGACTACCACCAGGAGAAAAACGCGATGGCAACAGCCCTATCCTTTTATTACCCTACCGAGCCTGGCGTTTTCGCGAGCCATGGGCAATCGATCTCCCTTAAATCCGTCTCCATAAAAGGCGAGATAAAAGGGCTTTCCCTTAAGCTTAGCGTTCGCCAAAGCTATCAGAACGACACTGGGGAAAACCTCGAAATCGTTTACGTCTTCCCCGTCGCCTATGGCTGCGAGCTGATGGGGCTTAAGGTCACCCACAACGGCAAAGCCAAAACTGGTAAAGTCTACCCGAAAAAAACGGCCTGGCAGAAATACGAGGAAGCCATCGACGAGGGCGACAGCCCCATCCTAGTCGAGACGAACTCGCCTGGCCTATTTACCGCGAACCTTGGCAACGTCCTACCGGGCGACGAGATCCAGGTGGAATACTCCTACTTTGAGCTTTTAAAGTTCGAAGTCGACCAGATCCGCGTCGTCGTCCCCACCACGGTGGCCCCGCGCTACGGCGACCTGAAGGAAACTGGGGAACTGAAAGAGCACGAGTCGATCGAGCCAAGCTTAACGGCCCGCTATCCTTTGGAACTGGCCATCGACGTAGTGGGCGATCTCGCCGAGTCCAGCATTAGCTCCCCGAACCACTCGATCGAGACGAGCTTCGCGCCTGGCCTGGCCACCGTCGCCCTAGCCAACGGGGCCATCATGGACCGGGACTTCGTCCTTATCCTCAAGCGAGTTAAAGCCTTGGAAAAATCATTCGCCCTTTGCGCTTACGACCCGGTCGAAAAGCGCCACGCGGTCTTGGCTAGCTTTTGCCCGACCGTCCCGGGTCTAACCGAGCCCATCGCCTTAAAAATCCTCGTGGACTGCTCCGGGTCCATGGCAGGCTCTTCCATCGCCGAGGCCGTTCGCGGATTGGGGAGCGTAATAGACCGCCTAACCCCCGACGACTACGTCGCCTACAGCCGCTTTGGAAGCGACGTCATCCACGACTCGCGAAAGCTTCTTCGTTGCGACTCCAAAAATTTAAGGATCCTAAGGGAGTTCGTTAGCCAGACCGACGCT
>JAITIH010000143.1 GCA_031279525.1 Deltaproteobacteria bacterium
CAAGGGGGGTTGAGTCTCGGCCGGGGTTTTCAATAAACCCAGCCGGGCCGCCAAGGAGCCCAAAGAGGCTCGGCTGGTCAAGACCGAAAGGGGTATGGACAAGGCCAGCCCCGCCGCCACCGGGGAGAGCCACAGAAAAAAACCTGGGCTAACGACGTACATCGATAACCCCCAAACGATCCCCAAGAGGCTACCGAACCAATGGAACCGCGCCGCCGAAAGCCAAGTCAGGCCCCCGGACCGATCCCGGTTCTGGGCGCTCCAGGTGACCTTAAACCCCAAAAAGGTGGTGACCACGAAAAGGCTGTGGAAAAGCATGCGGACCGGGGCCAGAAAAGTGGAGACCGTGACCTCCAATAAAATGGATAGGGTTAAGCGACCGACGCCCCCGAAAACCCGAGCTCGGCCCTGGGCCACGACGGTCAAGGCCGAAAGAAGTTTAGGGAAAAACAACAATAAAGCCGTGCTGGAAAGGAGGGCGAGAGCCCAGGCCGGGAAATACCGCGGCCAGTCCGGGAAAAGGCTAGGCCCCTCAGGGAAGTAGATGGGCGTGGCCAGGATGGAGCTTAAGGCCTCTAAGCTAGAGGCCAACAGGAAGAAAAACCACAAAAGGGCCGAGCCGTAGCTCATGATGCCGTTGATGAACCAGGCTCGGTGGGTGGGGAAAAAGCCGCGGGCGAAGACTAGGCGGCTGTGCTGGAGGTTGCCCTGGCACCAGCGCTTGTCCCGGATGAGCTCGTCGACTAAGGTGGGCGGGGTCTCTTCCCAGGAGCCCTCTAAGTCGTAGGCCAGCCAAACCCCGTAGCCGGCTCGCCGCATCAGGGCCGACTCCACGAAGTCGTGACTTAAGATGTCTCCGCTTAGGGGCGAGCGGCCGGGGATCCTCGGCAGCTGGCAGTGCTTGACGAAAGGTTCTACCCGGATAATGGCGTTGTGCCCCCAAAACTGGGCCTCGCCCAATTGCCAGTAGTGGAGGCCGGCGGCGAAGATAGGGCCGTAAAGACTTCCGGCGAACTGCTGAACCCTGGCCAAGAGGGACTCGCTGAAAATGGCTTTGGGCGGGGACTGGATGACGCCGACGTCGGGCCGGGCCTCCATGGCCTTGACCAGGCGGATCAGGGAGTCGGCCGACATGAGGCTGTCGGCGTCAAAAATAATCATGTACCGATAGTCGGCGCCCCAGCGGCGGCAGAAGTCGGCGACGTTGCCGCTTTTGCGCTTTAAGTTGAACTGACGGTGACGATAGTAAAGCCGGGCCCCGCCTTCCGGCCCCTCGGCGGCGGCCCGGGCGAAGGCTTCCTCCTCGGCCACCCAAACGTCGGGATCGGTGGTGTCGCTTAAGACGAAAACCTCGAAATGGCCGCCTTGGCCGGAGCGGCGAAGCGAGTTCCGGACCGCCTTGACCCCCTCGAAGACCCTTTTGGGGTCCTCGTTGTAAATGGGAAAAAGGATGGCCGTCTTAAAGTCGTCGGCCAATTCCCCGGGTTCGGGGGAGCTTTTTAAGACCGCGTAAGCGTCGCCGCCCCGGGCCAAAACGTAAACCCCGGCCAAGGAGCTCCAAAAACCCACCGAGATCCAGCCGAAAAGGACGGCGAAAAGGCCGGTCATGGCGGCGTTCAGCCAGCCTAAACCCTGGGCTGGCAAAAGGGAGCGCATGACCCAGGCGGCCGTCAAGGTGGGCAACAAGATCAAGGCCAGCAAAGCCGCCCGCCTTAAGCGGGCGGCCTTAACCCATTTTTCCGGAAAGGCCATGGGCGATCACAACTCCAAATCGTCGAAAAAATCGCCGTTGGCCAGTTTGTCCGTGACCATCGACCGCCGGTTTAAGGGGGGAAAGCTAGGCGGGTAAGCCGGCTCCGGCCGGGGGGGCAAAATACTTTCGACGATTTCCATGGCCTCGGCCAAGCCCTTAGGCCTTTGGCTTAGGACTTGGCTGGCCAGAGCCAGGCTCTCCTCAGGGGAAAAACCCCTGGCCGCCAAGTACAAAAGGACGCGCCGGCTGGCCCGGTGGCCGTTATTGGTCGAGTCGCTAGTTGAAGTCATAGACAAAAGTCTCGGTGATGGGCTCGGGCAGGTTCTCGCCGCGCACCAGGCGAGCCAGGATCCTAGGGGGGCGCGCGTTATCGGTCCAGCCGGACATGATGGTCTCGACCATGCCCCCGCTTAGGGGCGAGCGCACCTTGAACCTTAGCCGCCAGCCGCCGGTCACGGGGTTTTTAAAGAGCCTTTTTTCCAAGACCGGAAAATTGCCCTCGGTCTCCACTTGGCTGGCCAGCCCCGTCTCCCCGGACAGGGCGTTTAAGTCCTCGCCCTCAAAATCCACGAAGAACTCGGCCGTCTCTGGATTGGGGTTGGATAAAAGACGGTTGGCCACCACCCGGCCCAGCCGGTGGGGGACGACCCCCGGGGCGGTCCAGTAAAGCTTGTAGTCGTAGCGCAGCTCTCTAGCCACGTCTTGCGAGCCCATGTCGCGGACCCAGAAGGCCACGACGTTTTCGTGGATTTCCCGGGAGCTGGGGATCTCCATAAGCTCTAGCCTGCCAGAGCCAAACCCCTCCCCGGGCTCGACGAAGACCCAGGCCCGCCGCTCGTAACGGGCCCCAATGTCCTGGAAGTGGTCGAACGAGCCGTCTTTCTGGATCAGGCCGTAGCCGGCGATGGGCGCGTCTCGGAAAAAAGTCGAAAGTAACCGCCTTGGGTTGTTCAAGGGGCGGTGGAACCAGGCCCTCTCGTCGGCCGAGTACAAAAGCGCGTCGCAACTATGGACCTCGGGCCGCCAGTCGTAAGGGGAGCCGTTTTCCTTTTCCGAAAATAGGTACATCCCGCTGACCGGGGCTAAACCCAGCTTCCTGGGCCAAGACTGGCCTAGTCGGGGAAAGAGGGTGGCCGAGACCTCGACGACCGTCGAGATCCCGGGTTTGACCACGAACTTAAAGGCCCCGGTCAGGCTCGGGGCCTCCAAAAGGGCGTACACGGTCATCTCCCGGTCCTCCGGGCCAGGTTTTACCAACCAAAACCGCCGAAAATAGGGGTGCTGCTCGCCCTCGGGCAGGGCCGGGTCTATGATGAGCCCTCTGGAGGTCAAGCCTAGGTCGGCGTGCCGGGCCAGGGCCTGAAAGTTGCTGGCCCCTTGAAAAACCAGGGCCTTTTCCTGGGTCTCTTGGCTATTGACCGGAAAATGGAGACTAAACCCGGAAAAACCCAAACCTTCCTCCATGGCCCTCAAGGGCAGGGAGGGATTGGGGTAATTAAATAGGCTGGGCCGAAAAGGAACCTGGGTGGCCTGCCCGTTTTCCACCAGGTTAACGACGACCGTCCGATCGTAGGCCGAGCCGGGATGGCAGAACCCCACCGCGAAACGCCCCTCCCCGGCCCACAGAAGAGCGTTCTCCTTGTAGCTGATCTCCCGCCAGACGCTTTCGCCGTAGTTTTCCCTAATAAAGTTAACTTTTCGCGCGTCCTCGCCCTCGTAGGGGCTGGCGGCCAGGGACCGGGCCAACCGCTCCACGTGGCCTAGGGTAAAGGCGGGGGATTCCGGGGCCGTCTCGCCCGGGGTTTGCGCGGCCGCGGCTTGGCCGTCCGGGATCGCCGACTCTGGGTCGCCCGCGGCCGCGGGGTCAGGGCCGCCCGTGGCCGCCGCGTCTGAGCCGCTCGCGGCCGTCGAGGCCGAAGCCAAAGGGGTCGTTTGGCCCGAAGGGACCGAACCCGAAGGGGCCGCTTGGGCCGCGGTCGCCGGAACGGCCTTGGCCGAGGATTTCGAGCCCATGGCCGAGTCCGAAACTTTCGAGCCCTTGGCCGAGGCCGAAACTTTCGGGCCCTTGGCCGGGGCCGGAGCTTTCTCGCCCTTGGCCGAAGCCGGAGCTTTTGGGCCCTTGGCCGAGGCCGAAACTTTCGATCCTTGGGCTGAAGCCGGAGCTTTCAAGCCTTTGGCCGAGGCCGCCGGGGGCGTCAAGTCCTGGGCTGGGCCTTTGGCCGGCTCGGCCAGCGGGGGCCCTTGAGGCGACGCGGTAAACTCGGCGGCCAGGAGCGACGAAGCCAGAAAAATCCCCAAAA
>JAITIH010000192.1 GCA_031279525.1 Deltaproteobacteria bacterium
GCCGCCATGACCGCTTTGCTTAGCGTCGCTGGGCTTAGCCGCTCCTTTGGGGAGCGCGCGGCCATAGCCGACGTCGACTTTACCCTTTCGGAGGGGAGCCGGGTGGCCTTATTGGGCCCCAACGGGGCCGGCAAAACCACCCTTATAAAATTAATCGGCGGGGTCATGGCCCCGGACCGCGGCCAGATCGCCGTCGCCGGCCTACCCCCGGAAAAAGCCAGAACGACCCCGGGCCTCATTGGCTGGCTCCCGGAACGAGCCCCCTTAAACCCGGATCTGACGGTCGTCGAGCATTTGCAGCTGACCGCCGCCTTTTTGGGCCTTAGCCCCGAAAAGGCCCAAGCCCAAGTAGACCAATTGGCCGAGGCCTTAAACTTAGGACCCAAGCTTAAGCGCTTAAGCGGCCAGCTCTCCTTAGGCTCCCGGCGCCAGGCCGCCTTGGCCATCGCCCTTATGGGCCCGCCTAGGCTTTTAATCCTGGACGAGCCCACCTCTAGCCTCGATCCTGAGGAGGTCCACCGGCTGCGGGACTGCCTAAGCTCTCTCCCCGCCACCGCGACCTTTCTCATTTCCAGCCACGTCATCGAGGAAGCGGCCAAGTCGACCGACGAGGCCATAATCTTAAAGGCCGGCCGTCTAATCGCCCGGAAAAGCTGGGCCGAACTGGGCCCGGACTTGGAGGCGGGGTACCTGGCGACGGTGGGCGACCGGCCAAGCCTTAAGCCGCGAGACGTGAGCTTAACCCTCTAAGAGAGCTTAAAAAATGAAACTTCGCCGCCTTAGCGGCCTTAGGGAATCGACGATCGACTACGGAACTTTGCCCCCATGCCAGCCTTTAGCTTAAAAAAAACCCGTCTTTTGGCCTCGGCCGAGTTTAAGGCTTTTTGGACCAACCCGGCCGGCGGGTTGGCCATCGCCGTCTTCTTGGGCCTTTCGGGGATCCTCTTTTATAACGCCGTGGCCGACTACTCCGCCTCCAACCTTGGCTTTTTGGCCCGGGGGCAGGTCTTAAGCGCCGATCTGACCATTTTCAGCAACGGCCTCACCAATCTAGGCCTGGTCATCCTCTTGGTCTCGCCCCTGACCACCATGCGGTCCATGGCCGACTACGCCCAAGGGGGCCATCTGGATCTCCTGATGGCCTGGCCCCTAACGCCCCTGGAGCTAGTGGCCGGCCAGTACCTAGCCTCGGTCCTGGCCCTCTCCGCCCTAGCCGCCTTAAGCCTAATCCCATTTTTCGCCATCTGGCTCATGGGCGTGGGATCCTTAAAGGTCCTTTTAACCTCGGCTTTGGGGCTTTTGCTCCTTATCTCGGCTTTTTCGGCCTTAGGCCTGGCCTTGGCCTCCTTTAACCCCTCCCCTTTAGCCGCGGCCCTAACCTCTTTAGGGGTCCTGGCCTTGCTCTGGTCGTTGGGCTGGGCCGCCCCCTACCTGCCGCCCTGGGCCGCCTACCTAGCCCAAGGCCTGGCCATCGCCCCAAGGCTGTCGCATTTCGCCTTAGGCTTAATCGACTTTAACGACGTAATTTTTTTTCTGGCCTTAACGGGCTTGTCGCTTTGGATCGGGCGATCTGGCTTAAAATCTTAAGGCCAAAACGACCTTACCAAAATTAAGTCCCCCCTAAGCCAGCCTCCCTAAAAGCCATTTGGACCCGGCCCAAAAACCTTTGGCCAACGCCGGGGCTAACAAACCGCCCAATCGTAAATATCTTTGCGCCAAGGCCTATAGGCCTCTTTGAGGGAGCTTGAGGCTGGCCTTAAGGCTCCTATTAAATAATTTTAGGCTGGCCATCAAGAGCGTTTCCTGGATCTAACTTTGGGCAAATAGCCTTTTTTCGACTTATTAAGAAAGCCGCCTTAGGGCGGCCCGAAGGCCCGCCCTAGAAGGGCCAAAAGGGAAAACCCGGGCTAAAATATTCCAGGCCGACGGAAAATTTAATGTGGACATAGACCACGGTAGCTGTTAAAATGTCGCCTAACGTCATAGGAAAAATGTAATTAATACTAGTTTTTTAGGAAGGTTATGACTTATGGCTGAACCTTTTGAGAAATTTATTAAGGCCTTTACTCCACCAAAATATGCGATTAAACTACAACATCATTTAATTACTTACTTTGAAGGCATACTTCCTGCTGAAATTTTTAAATTTTGGGGGTCTTATGGTTTTGGCGATTACGCCAACGGCTTAATTAAAGTCGTCAATCCCATCGAGTACGCCGACCCCTTGTATGAATGGCTGGGAGCCGAGGATCCTTCCAAAGTCCCTATTTTAGTCACCGGGTTTGGCGACATTTTTTATTATCGGAAGCTCTCCGACTTTGGCGACGAGGACGTTTGTTTCCTTGACATTCACCATAGAAACATCGATATTTGCGCTTACAGCCTCAAAGATTTTTTTGAGTCTTTTATTGTTAACAAATCCAAAGCTAATAATTTATTAAAATCAACATTATTTAAAAAAGCAGTGTTAAAAAAAGGCATCTTACAATTTGAAGAGATCTATTATTTTGTCCCTGCATTAATTTTAGGAGGTAAAGAGGATATAAAACATGTTGATAAAGGTAATGGTGTTACTCATCAATCATTATTATTTCAGATGGGTTAATAATAGAACGTATTAATACATTTTAAATGGTCACTCCACCCCAAACGAAGTAAGTTAGGCTTACCCTGGTTCAGTAATTATATTATAAGCCTATTTTCCTCCCCCACCGCCCGGCCTTAAAGTCCCTGAAGCGTTCCCTGGGCCCTCTTGCCTCCCCCGCCGCCCAGCCCTGACCTTGACCCTATCTTTGACCTATTCCCTGGCCTTTTCCTGGCCCGCGACTTTCGCCTACCCCCTCCGCGTCCTCCCAGCCCTCCCCGCCTCTGGCCCCTGACCGGTTTAATGACCTATTCCTAAAGCCTTTTCCCGAGCTGGGCCCTAAAGGCCCCCCGCCTGGGATTTAAAGAGCCAACTAGCCTTACTAATCGCGTCTCCCGCCGATTTTTGGCTTCGCGAGACCAGTTTTATGGCCGCATTCAACGTTAAATTGCCAGTTGGGGCGCAAAAATATTATAATAGCGGCGATTCGAAATGGGCCCATCGACCGGGCGGCCCTCAATACGACAGGCTAAAAAACCATCGGACTAACGGATGCGCGCCCTATACTCAATCGTCTACGCTCTGGGTTTTATTATGGCCTCGCCTTACTGGCTGGCCCGGGGGATCGTTAAGCCCCTTTACCTAAAAACGTTAAAGCAAAGGCTCATTGGCCCAGGCAAGATCTTGCCCCGCTTAGGCTCCCGGCCCCGGGTCTGGGTCTGGGCCATGAGTTTAGGCGAGGTCCTATCGGCCAGGGAGCTCGTCAAGGAGCTGGAAAAAGACGGCTGCGAGGTCATCGTCTCGGCCACGACCTTGGCGGGCCTGGCCATGGCCAAGTCTAACTGGCCCAACAAAATCGTCTTGCCCTCGCCTTTGGATTTTTCCCTCTCGACCCGCCGCTTTTTGGAGCAAACCCAGCCCGATCAACTGATTTTGGTGGAAACCGACCTGTGGCCCGGGATCCTCATGGAAGCCCGGAAAAGGAACGTCATAAACTCCCTGGTCTCGGCTCGCTTAAGCCCTCGCTCCTATAAAAACTACCAAAGGGTCCGCTTCTTCTGGTCTAGGGTCTTAAAATACTTCGATCACGTCGTGGCCCAAACCCCGGAGGACCAAGAAAAGCTTTTAGCCTTGGGGGCCAACCCGGCCGCCGTCTCGGTGGGCGGCAACCTAAAGTTCGACCAAGCCCCGCCCGAGGGCGGGCCCGAGGCCAAGGAAAAGATCTTGGCCGAGGTCGGCTGGCCGGACGGCCGCTATCTCGTGGCCGGCAGCTTCCACTCCGGCGAGGACTCCATGATCCTGGAGGCCTTTAAGGGCTTAAGGCCCCAATTTCCGGACCTTAAGCTCGTCTTGGCCCCGCGCGACCGCCACAAGTTTTCTTCGACCTTTCGCTTAGCCCAAGAGGCTTTCCCCAAGGAGGCCGCCCGCCGCTCGCGCCCGGCCCCGGCTGACCGCGAGGCCGCGGTCTTCGTCTTGGACACCTTAGGGGAACTGGAAAAGTTTTACGCCATAGCCGATCTGGCCCTCATCGGCAAAAGCTGGCCTGGCCACCATGAGGGCGGCGGCCACAACCCCTTAGAGGCCGCGGTGCGGCGCCGGGCCGTCTTGGCAGGGCCTAGGGTCCACAATTTTAAATGGATCTACTCGGCCTTGGCCGAAGTCGGGGCCGCGGCCATCGTCGAAAAAAAGGACCTGCCGGAAAAGCTCTCCGAGTTGTTGCGCGATCCCGCGCGGCTTAGCCAAATGGGCGAGGCGGGTCAACGCTTCGTCGCCCAGCACCGCGGAACCGTTCGGGCCACCCTGGATCTCGTCCGGCCGAAAGGCTAGCCAATGCCCACCCTTAGCCTCCCCTCCAAGCCGCGCCTAGTGGCTTTGCTCTGCCCCTTTAGCCGCCTATACGGGGCCGCGGCCGCCTTAAGAAGGGAGGTCTACCGCCAAGGCCTATTAAAGCCTCATAAAATTAGCCTTCCGGTCGTCTCCGTCGGCAAC
>JAITIH010000261.1 GCA_031279525.1 Deltaproteobacteria bacterium
GATCACCTCTCCAGGGCCTGGTGGCTTAGCCTCTACCCTGGCCTCGCCATCCTGGCCACGGTCTTAAGTTACAATCTGTTGGGGGAGGGGCTTAGGGAGGCCTTTAACCCGCATAGCGAGTCCAGGTCAAGCTAAGGCCAATGAGTTCTCTGACTTACGAGAACGGGGCTGGAAATAATCTCAATTGTCTGGATAATAATCTAACATTAGAAGCAGTCTCTAACTAAACTACTGTATTTGTTCGATAAATCAGCTAATATAACCTAAATCTCCGATGGCTAGTGGATATACAATATCAAAGTTCTTGACAACCAGCAAAAATCCTCAGCTCTTTCTCATTTGTCTCGAAGGCGGCAAAAAGCTCCCGCTGCGTTTTAGTCAGAGGATTCATTAAATGAAGGCTGCCATCGCTAAGCGAGAACACTTTGATTTTCTCAAGCTCAGATATGAGACTATCTTTGCTCCAACGCCTGTGTCCACCGATATGGTTGAGATTTCGGATCTTCTCTGTCATTTGGGTTGCGACGATCATAGCTATGAAGGCGCAGAAAAGTTTGCCTCCAGTGGTGAGATCATTGTGAGTACGCATTCTTTTTAAATCAGTAAAGTTTTTGAGGTCATCAAACATTTTTTTCAATAATATCTCTACGCTTATAGATAATATTTACATCATTAATATTAAATTTTGTATTAGAAATAATACAATAAAATCCGTTATTTAATGATTTTTGGTCAATTTTTTTAATATTCATTGAATAAGTGAATGTGCCATCATTTTTAATATTTATATCATAATAATTGCTATAATTTTTTGCTTCTTTAATTGTTAAAGTTTTTATTTGATCTAATTTTTTCCCTTTTAGTTCAATCTTCTGATATAAAGACAACTCATGATTAATCTCAAGTTCATGACTATAAAATACATGCATATCAGTTCTAACACCATAGAAGCGAGAATGAATAGTTTTACCAAATAAGCCAGGTATTATTTTATTACTTATTGATTTTATATCGTTACGTACTTCATTTATAGCTAATTGTGCTGATTTATGTAACAAATCAACCATTATAATATAGCGTATATTGTCTGCATGTAATGCTTGTATATTTGCAGTAGAGCAAAAACCTCTGTCCATTATAAAAATGGGGTTATTAATTGCTAATTCATCGTTGTACATCATCATATATGGCATATGAGATTTGTCAATAATAGACCCTGGGTATGTTACATAGAATATAGGTAGACCGTTTTGATATGAAAGATAGTGACCAATATTAATTTGAGCTAATTTGTCACCATCTCTGTTGTATCCCCACTCCGCGTCCTCTATCTTTTTCGCGTATGTGGAGAACGACGTCACGTCATAAGCTAAGAACTCATCAGAGTTATTACGAGCCGCCCAGGCTTTAAAAAAATCCATTATTTCCTTATTAGTTATAGACGAGAAAACTAACGAGGCCACTTGTGGCGTGATCGGGCGGCATAGCGAGCACCCCTCGCACCAGTCGCTAATGCGCTCAATCACGTTTCCGCGGCAGAGCATATACCCAGCGATGGATTGGATCATGGCCGACCGATCAGAGCCGAAAGCGTCTTCCAGAACGCGGTTGACGCCAAGACTGGCCAGAATATTGGAAACCAAATATGTGGCCCCTATAGCCTTAACGCCAGTTGGTCTCCAGGCGGGTAGGGGAGACAAAAGGTCGGGTGCGCCGTAAAACTCAAAATATTTCTTGGTTGGGTACATCCTGGTAGCGTCATTAGGGTCTGAGTGGCCAATAAGCGATTTTTTGTTGGTGGGTTGGCCTTTCTCGTTACGAAAAGTTTGGAGCACCTTGTAGACTCTTAGGTCACCAGTCTTGCAGCGGATGACTCCCTTCTGTGGGACCGGTACGGTTGAAATTGTCATGCGTTTCACCCCTCGTATATATATTAAACTTCATATACGAGGGAGGTCAAGAGTTTTTTGGGGGAGGGCCATTAATCAGTTTTTTTAAAGTAAAATTAAGTAGTTACCAATATATCTCCAATCTCCCAATATTGTATATCTACTGTTCAGTGGAGATTTAGGATACAACATTCTATTGTCTTATTAAGGCCATAAATAATAATTAAAAGCAATTTTATTAGTTCTTTAATATAACTAAACAGATAGTTTTGCGCTGTTTATCATATTTATTATCTAAACTACTGAATGATTTAGATTTATAAAGATATATTTTATTCTTATTTTGTACCAAAGTAATTCCGGCCATATTTTCACCTTTAGAAGGTCATAATATTATAACCTTCCAAGGGGTTGCGGTCATGATCTTTTTCTATGAATGGATAAAATTTTTGGGGGTCCGTTAGGTCGCGACGGAACCGGGAATTCAGGTTGCGATAGTCCCGGCCAGGGACCTCGTCAATGACGTCGATCGGCCAGCAATCGCTCTCATCCCATGAAACCACTGACGTTTTGACGAGTCAATTTGGGCGAGAACGCCAAAGAACCCGACGTGGGCCTTTTTGGTTTTCGGAGAGCCTTTAAGGGAAACGCCGACCGTCCAGAGGCCTTAGTCGACCGTAATCCTTCCGACGCTCATTCCACCGACGTCGACGCCATGGCGTTCGCCAAAAAAAAGTCAGCGACGACGTTGGGTCCAGGGCCATCGAATTATTTTTCTGGCGAGTTTAACGATCGCGGGTAGGCGAATCTAACTAGGCGGCGAGATCCGATAGGCCCTTAAAGGCCACGCGACGTCGCCCCTCGCGGCCCTAAACGCCCTCTGGGCCAAAATGGCCCCCAATAAGCCACCCTAAAGGAAGATCGCCCAAAAAGGCCCTAAATGGGGCCTTTTAAATTTTTTTGGCCTTATCCCTCCAACGTGAATTCGAGGATTGTAAGCCCAATCATTTTGGGCGGCCATTTTAACGCGTCAATGAGTTTATCGCCAACTTTTAGGACTGAGACGAAATTCATTTTGCAATACAACAAAAGGCGTTCGTTCGTTATTCTAAAGGCTCGCGATTGGACTTCGACGACGAATAATCCCACTGGCGTCCGTGGTCGCCTCGACGTCAACGCGATAAACGCTAAGGGGGCGTCGCGGAATTTCACCTTTTCTCATCCCATTTGGTTGACTAGCTCACGGGCGCTATTGATAACGTCCTTTGGGACGCCAAATTTTTCCAAAGTCTTTTCGATTTCGGGCAAATCAGCGTCTGACTTAGCGTAGCTAAAAGCTTTCTGAGCGATTTCAATCTGAGCCTCGGCTTTGGCCTCGGCGCGGCGAATTTCTTGATCTTCCGCCGCCAAAAATCGCTCAATTAGTCAGCGGTTACGCTGTACGCGGGTTTCCGGGTCCGAGGCCACCAGATCATAGCGGTCCACAAACTGAGCGAAGCCCTGGTCGCCGCTATGGAATTCTTTTAGACTCACGTCCATTTCCACGATCGCCTTTAATTAGGTTAAATCAGGCCCTTAATTTTTTCTGGACCGATCGTCTTTTTTAAAATAAGGAGGTGGCGAAGACGCGGTCTTTCTAGGAAAACGAAATCTTGACAAAAAATAAAAAAAGACGCCTTGCCATCTTGAGCCTTACGTATCGCCGTCAGCCAGCGACGCAGAGAATTTTCAAACTTAAGCTCACTTTTTCTGAACTGTGGCGGCTCAAGGCGGTGTATCTGAAATCTATCCGTTATTCGATTGCGAGATTCCTTAACGCCAGTCGGTCTTCAAGCGGGTATAGGAGACAAAAGTTCGGGGGCGCCGTAAAACTCAAACTCCGTTTGTAGTATTATCTAAAATCTTTTTAAGGCCCTAGCCCCGCCTTACGGCGGGAGGCCGCAGGTCTCGCTCGCCGCAAGACCCTTAAAGGGGGGTGGATGGCTTAACTCTTCCAGCTGGAGCGGAAGTGGCGGAAGTCTATGTTGTATTTTTCCATGCGAAGGCTCATCTTCCGCTCGGTTAGGCCTAAGCGGCTGGAGGCCTGGGTCACGTGGCCCCCGGTGTCCTCTAAGGCCTCGATAATCAGCCTTCTTTCCAAAGAGGAGACGGCCTCCTCTAAGGTTTTCGGCTCCTTTTTAAGGCTCTGGTTCTGGAGCCAGTCCGGCAGGTGGCGAGCCTCAATCACGCCCTCCGGCCCGCAGAGGACCACGGCCCGCTCGATGATGTTCTCCAGTTCTCGGATGTTGCCCGGCCACTCGTAGGCCCTTAAAAGGCAATAGGCCTCGTTGGAGATGTGGATGGGTTTTTCCTGGTCGACCGAGAATTTCGCGGCGAAGTTCTCGGCCAGCTCCATGATGTCCTCCACTCGCTTTCTAAGCGGCGGGAGAGACAGAGGGAAGACGCTAAGGCGGTAGTACAGGTCCATCCGAAAGCGGCCTTCCTCGGCCATTTTCTCCAGCTCCCGGTTCGTGGCGGCCACGAGGCGCACGTCCACCTTGATGGTCTGGCCCCCGCCTAGCCGCTCGAACTCCTTTTCTTGTATGACCCGCAAAAGCTTGGCCTGGGTGGCCAGGCTCATGTCCCCGACTTCGTCCAAAAAGAGGGTGCCCCCGTGGGCCATCTCGAAGCGGCCCTTGCGGCCACTGACCGCCCCGGTGAAGGCCCCCCGCTCGTGGCCAAAAAGCTCGCTCTCCACGAGGCCCTCAGGCAAAGCCGCGCAGTTGACCTTGATGAAGGGCTGGCCCGACCTTAGGCTGTTGGCGTGGATGAGGCCGGCGATCATCTCCTTGCCCGTCCCGCTCTCGCCCCGGATGAGGACCGTGGTGTTGGTGGCCGCCACCTGGGCCACTTCCTCCAAGATGTTCCTTAGGGCCTTGGAATGGCCCACCAGCTGGCCGAACTTAAAATTCTGGTTGAGGATGGCTTGCAGACGCCGGTTTTCCTCGATCATGGCCTCGTGGCGGGAGCTAAAGTCCCTTCTCACCCCCACGGCCCGGGAAATCAAGGTGGCCAGGACGGTCAACAAACGCATGTCCTCGTCCATCCGCTCAGTGTCGGCGAAGAGGCGGTCGGCCGAAATGGCCCCGATGGTCTGGCCCTCCAAGATGATGGGCACGCAAATAAAGGCCACGTCCTCCTTTTTAAGGTCGCGGGCCCGGGTCCGGTTGAGGAACAAAGGCTCCCTTGAGACGTTGGGCACGACCATGGCCTGGCCGGTGGCCGTGACCCGGCCGATGACCCCCTCGCCTTTTTTATAGCGAGCTCGGCGCTTTTCGGTGGGGTTTAGGCCGTAAGCCGCCTCCATGACCGTCTCCCCGTCGGGGTTGATGAGGTAAAAAGCCCCCCGCATCATGCCCGTGTAGCGGGCCATGAGGGCCAGGGCCTCCTCTAGGTGATCGGATAATTCCGTGGTGGCCCCGTTTAGGGCCTGGCTGACCTCGAACAAAAGCCTAAGCTCGCTGGTCTTGTCCTTGATTTGCGATTCTTTGATTTTCAACTTTTCTTAACCGAGAAAAAAAACCGGCGCTTACGGCCGGGGCTGTCGGCCCTAAGTCGCCTTTTTGGTTTGGCCGTGATAGCTCTGCAATGGGGATAGGCGCCAAAATTGACCCTGCCCCTCCTTTAGCCTCATTTCTCGCAACCCCTCCACCGCGGCCGTGAGACTGGCCATGGTGGTGATCATGGTCACCCCCCGCCTAATGGCCGCCCAACGGATCCGGCTGGCTTCCTTAATGGACGTGGGGTCGCTGGTGGTGTTGACCAAAAGGACGGCTTTGCCATCCAACAAAAAGTCGATGAGATTGGGTCTAGGGGCGCTAATCTTGTCGATTTTTTGGACCGGGACCCCGTTGGCGGCCAAGACGTCCCGCGTGCCCGGGGTGGCGTGGATGGCGAAGCCTAGCTCGGATAGGCTTTTGGCCAAGGGGGCCAAGGCCTCCTTGTCGCGGTCGCTGACGGTGAGGACGACGTCCCCGGAGCGGGGGATGGTCATGCCAGCCGCGGCCTGGGCCTTTAAAAAGGCCAAGCCAAAGTTGTCGTCAAGGCCCATGACCTCGCCGGTGGAGCGCATCTCCGGGCCTAAGTCCACCTCGGCCCCGGCGAAGCGGTTCCAAGGCAAAACGGCCTCCTTGACCGCGTAGTGGCTTTGGCCCTTTGGCTCGGTAAAGCCCAAGTCGGCCAAGGTTTCCCCGGCCATGACCCGGGCCGCCGCCTGGATGAGGGGCCGGCCGGTGGCCTTGGAGACGAATGGGGCCGTTCTAGAGGCCCTAGGGTTTGCCTCTAAGACGTAAACCGCGCCTTTAGCCACGGCGAACTGGATGTTCATGAGGCCCTTGACCCCCAAGGCTAGGCCCAACTTTTCCGTCTCCAGGCGGATCTCGCTCTGGGTGGCCTCGCTTAAGGTGAAGGGCGGGATGGAGCAGCAAGAGTCGCCGGAGTGGACTCCGGCCCTTTCGATGTGCTCCATAATGGCCGCGATGACCACCCGCTCCCCGTCGGCCACCGCGTCCACGTCCACCTCCACGGCGTCGTCTAGGAATTTATCCACCAAAATGGGGTTGTCGCTGCCTAAGGCCAACCCGCTCGCGCTAAGGCCGGTTAAGTAGTCGCGCAATTCCTCGGGCCTATGGATAATCTTCATGGCCCGGCCGCCTAGGACGAAGGAGGGCCGGACGATGACCGGATAGCCGACTCGCTCGGCGATGAGGCAGGCGCTGTCCGCGTCCGGGGCCATGCCGCTGGGCGGCTGCCTTAGGCTTAGGCGGCCGACCAAATCGTTCCAGCCTTTTCGGTCCTCGGCCTGGAAAATGGCCTCCGGGGCGGTGCCCCAGATAGGCGCCCCGGCGTCCTTCAGAGCTTGGGCCAGGTTTAGGGGAGTCTGGCCGCCCAATTGGACGACCACCCCATCCGGCTTTTCCACCTCGACCACGGCCAAGACGTCCTCCAAGGTCACGGGCTCGAAGTAAAGCCGGCCCACCGCGTCGTAGTCGGTGGAGACGGTCTCGGGGTTGGAGTTGACCATGACCGTGTCCAGGCCCATCTCGTTAAAGGCCTGGCAGGCCTTGACGCAGCAGTAATCGAACTCAATGCCCTGGCCGATGCGGTTAGGCCCACCGCCTAAAATCATGACCTTTCTTGGCCCTGGCTTTTTCGGGCCCGGCTCAGGCGGGGAGACGGGCGAGTCGTAGCTGGAGTAGTAGTAAGGGGTCTCGGCCGCGAACTCCCCGGCGCAGGTGTCGACCTGCCGAAAGTGGGGCCGAACCCCCACGGCCAACCGAAGGGCCTTAATCTTGGCCGGGCTTACGTCTAAGGCCGGCCGAGCGGCCCGGACGATTTTAGCCAAGCTTAAATCGCTAAAGCCCTGGGCCTTAACCTTAACCCACTGCTCGGCCGTCGGGGCCTCGCCCTTGGCCAAGGTCTCGGCCAAAGGCCCGGCGATGAATTTTTCCGTCTCATAAATCTCCATTAGCTGCCCAATGAACCACGGGTCTAGGCCAGTTAGGGACTGGGCCTCGGCCAGGGTAAGGCCTAGCTTTATGGCCTCGTAGACCTGGGCTAAGCGATCCGGGTTTGGGGTGACCAACCGGCGTTTGAGCCAGGCTAAGCGCTCGCTCGGCGAAACGGCGGCCAGCTCTCGGCACTCTAAGCTGAGCCGACCGGTCTCTAAGCCGTTTAAGGATTTTTGCAGGGCCTCGCGGAAATTGCCGCCTAAAGCCATGGTCTCGCCCACGGCCCGCATCTCTAAGCCCAAAGTCGTGGAGGCCCCGGCGAACTTTTCGAAATTGAACCTTGGGGCTTTAACCACGCAATAGTCTAAAGCCGGCTCAAAGCAGGCCGATTTGCCAGTGATGCCGTTTTTGAGCTCGCCTAGGGTGTAGCCCACCGCGAGCTTAGCCGCGACCCGGGCGATGGGAAAGCCAGTGGCCTTGGAGGCCAGGGCCGAGGAGCGGGAGACCCGAGGGTTCATCTCGATGACCACCCGCCGGCCGGTGGTCGGGGAAATGGCGAACTGGATGTTGCAGCCCCCGTTTAGGCCCACGGCTCTAGCCACCTTTAAGGAGTCGTCCCGCATGGCCTGATATTCGACGTCGGTCAGGGTCTGGATGGGGGCCACGGTCACCGAGTCGCCCGTGTGCACCCCCATGGGGTCGACGTTCTCAATGCCGCAGACGATGATGGCGTTGTCGGCCAGATCCCGGATCATCTCCAGCTCCAGCTCTTTCCAACCGATGAGCGACCGCTCCACCAGGATCTGGCCGATGGGCGAGACGGTCAACCCCCGCCAGGCCAGTTCTTTCAGCTCTTCTCGATTGAAGGCCACCCCGCCGCCGGTCCCGCCTAGGGTGAAGCTGGGCCGGACGATGGCCGGGAACCCGCCCCGCTCGGCCGCCTCCAAGGCTTCCTCGACCGTGGAGGCCAAACCGCTTAAGGGAACGTCCAGACCCCACTCGGCCATGGCCGACCGAAAGCGCTCGCGGCTTTCGGCCACCCCGATGACCATGGGGTTGGAGCCGATCATCTCCACCTTCTCCCTTTCCAAGACCCCGGCCTCGTGGAGCTCCATGGCCAGGTTTAAGGCCGTCTGACCGCCTAGGGTCGGCAAGATGGCCTGGGGCTTTTCCAGGGCGATGATCCCGGCGGCCACCTCCAAAGTCATGGGCTCGACGTAGGTCCGGTCCGAGAGCTCCGGGTCGGTCATGACCGTGGCCGGGTTCGAGTTCAATAGGATAAGCCGGTAGCCCTCTTCCTTTAAGGCCTTGCAGCCCTGGGTGGCCGAATAGTCGAACTCGCAGGCCTGGCCAATGACGATGGGCCCGGACCCTAAGATCAGTATGGTTTCCAGATCCGATCTCTTAGGCATGGCTATGGGCCTTTAGCATTCGGTAAAACCGCTCGAACAGCCCCAAGGAGTCGTGGGGCCCGGGCGAGGCCTCGGGATGGAACTGCACGGAAAAAGCGGGTATTTCGGTCCACTCCAGCCCTTCCAGGGTCTGGTCGTTGACGTTCCAAAGGCTGGGTTTAAGTCCCGAGGGGAGGGTTTTGGGGTCGACCGCGAAGCCGTGGTTCTGGGAAGTGATCCAGACCCGGCCGGTCTGGCTGTCGACCACCGGGTGGTTTAAGCCGTGATGACCGAAAGGGAGCTTAAAAGTCTTGGCCCCGGAGGCCAGGGCCATAATCTGGTGGCCCAGGCAGATGCCGAAGACCGGCAGGCGCCCCAAGAAGGCCTGGGCCGTCTTTATGGCGTAGTCGCAGGGGGCTGGGTCGCCCGGGCCGTTGGGGATGAACAGACCATGGGGGTTTTCGACCAAAATCCGCTCGACCGGGGTCTGGCCGGGCCAGACCGTCAAGTCCAGGTTGTGGGCGCTTAACTGGGCCAAGATGGACTTTTTAACCCCTAAGTCGATGACCGCCACCTGAAAATTAGGCCGACCGGGCTTAGGCGGGGCCCCTTTGACGACGTAGGCCGCCTCGCAAGAGACGCGCCTCGCCAGGTCCAGGCCGCTCATCGAGGGGATGGCCTGGGCCCGGGCCAGGGCCGGGGCGGGGTCGT
>JAITIH010000295.1 GCA_031279525.1 Deltaproteobacteria bacterium
CCTTTTAACTTCCTTTAATAAGCTTAGCCCATCTAAGCGGTGCAGCCTTAGCTCGGTTAGGACGAGGTCGAACCTTTCCGCTAAAAACTGGCTCTGGGCCTTTTCCCCGTCCTCGGCTAATTCCACGGCGTGCCCTAAGCGAGTCAGGGCGGTAAAGAGAGCCGAGCGCATGGGCCGATCGCCTTCCGCCACTAAGATGTATTTCGCTCTCACAAGGTCACCTCCGTCTATTATCGCTGCGTTTTATTCGCCTTCGCCCAAAGCTTAGGTTAGTTTAAGGCCCGTCCGTCCATGGCTCCAGCCGGGGTCGGGATAAAGGGAATGATCACCGCGACCCGGCCGCCTCGCTCGCCGTCGGTGCCCACGATCAACTGGCCCTGGTGGGCTTCGGCGATCCTGAGGCTAACGGGAAGGCCCAGGCCTAAGGGCTGATTTTTAGTGGTGTAGAAGGGATTGAAGACTTTTTTCATGTCATTTAAGGCCACTCCCGGGCCAGTGTCGGTCACGACGACCTCGGCCTGGCCTTTGCGGTTTAGGCTGAATTCCACGCGCAACCGGCCGCCGCGCCTCATGGCCTCGGCCGCGTTTAAAAAGACGTTTAAAAATAGCTGGACCAAAAGGGCCCGGTCGGCCTCGACCACCGCGTCTTTTTGATCGACTAAAACTCCAACGCCATTGGCTTTAAAGACCTCTTTTAAGGCGGAAAGGGCCTCGTCGACGACGTCGGCCAAGTTAACGGGCCTTAATTCCAGAGATAAAGGCTTGGTCATGGACTCGAAGCTAGTCAGGTACTCGTTGACTTCTCGCACGCTAAATCTAATTTCCTCGATGAGGTCGGCCAGGGTCATTTCGCCGGCCTCGTTCAGCTCCTCGCCTAGGATGGAGGCGCAAAGCTCAATACCGGCCAAGGGGCCTTTGACTTTCTGGCTAACCGCGTCGGCCATGGCGGCGCTGTCGTCTAACGCGCTCGCGGCGTTGGCCGCCGTGGCGGGAGGGGAATTTTTTTCCAGGCCAATGGCGACGAAAACCCCGTCTGCCGAAAACCCGGCTAAGGGCTTAATTTGAAAGGACATTTGAGCTCCGTCGGCGTTTACAACGTAAACGGCCTGACCTTGGGCCCAGGCGGCGGGGCTATGGGCGGCCTTCGCGAGCTGACGAAGGCCTTCCGGATTCTTTTGGCCTTCTAGGCCTTCTAGGCCCGAAAGGCCCAACCTTTCGGTGGCTTCTTTATTGGCGAGTATGACCGGCCCTTTGGCCTGAAAAACTAAAACGGGCGAGGGCATTTGATCGAAAAGCGTCATCCAAAATTCGGGCGGCCACTCCATGGCCGGCCACAACCGGTAACTTACGGTTGGCGTGAGGCTTGAGTCGGCGTCAAAATATGGCATGTTTAAATCCTTTCGGGAAAAAAGCTTCGTCGAAAACGTTTAAAGCAAGATGGGCGCCAATAAAAAAACGCTGTAAAATCACAATGTTATCAAACATAAGCCAAATATTTGACGGATCGCCCTAATTCCCTTGAGAAAAATTTGCCGCTTTCTCGGAGCTTAGGCCGATTCCTTTTGGCTCTTTGGCCTTGGCCTTAGCCTTAGGCCTGGTTGGACGGATGGCTAAGGTCGGCTCTCGGGACGCGGCGATAGGGAAAAAATTGAGGGAAGGCTACCTTTTAAGCGGGAGGGGGATTTAAGGCTATATTAAAGGATAGGGGCGAAGAGGGGCTTAGACGAGGGCGAGGCCAGGCTATGAATGACTCATAAATTACTTAAGGTTGGCCTCATAAAGGCCTTTTTTATTATATACCTAAGGGACCAGCCGGAAGTTTGGCCTCTAACTTGCTTACCTCGATGTCGGAGGTGAAACATGTTCGTCGGACCATACCCCTATCATTCCAGCAACACCTATCTCGGCATGATGGCCCAGGAAGAAAGGATGCATTTGGCTTCCAATAACATGGCCAACGTCAACACCGCCGGCTATAAAAAGGACGTGCCCATTTTTGAGGGCTACGTGGTCAAGCAGTCCAAGACTTACTTTGGCCAAGGGCCATTTAAGCTCACGGAAAACGATCTGGACATGGCCTTGGACGGGCCAGGGTTTTTCCAGATTGAGACTCCCAACGGCGTACGCTACAGCCGCAATGGCGTCTTCAACGTCAACAGCGCCGGCGAGATCGTCACCGCCGACGGCTACGCCCTAGTGGGGGCGGGAGTCGTGCCCGAGGGGACCTTAAAAGTCATCATTGAGCCCGAGGGCCGGGTCCAGGCCGTGAACGTCGACTTAGAGTCCGAGGTCATCGGTCAGATCGAGCTGGTGGAGTTTGAGGACCCCAACGAGCTCATTAAGGAAGGTTACGATTTTTACGTGCCCAAGTCCCCGGACTTCGTACCCGAGGCTGCGACCCAGACTCGGATTGAGCAGGGGTTTTTGGAAATGTCCAACGTTAACCCCGTCAACGAGTCGGTGGAGCTGATCGACCTATACCGGGTTTACGAGGCCCTCCAGAAAATCGTCCACACTAAGCAGGAAATGGACCAGAAGGCCACCGGGGAACTGGGCAAGCTGACCTAAAATCACAAAGCTTGGCTGGTATAAGCCTTAGCCTATCCAACGCCATACGCTTCGACGCGATCGTTTCGAAATAATTGAGGCCCTATCATGATGCGTTCTCTTTACACCGCGGCCACGGGCATGATCGCCCAACAAACCCATCTGGACGTTATCGCCCACAACCTGGCCAACGTCAACACCACTGGCTTTAAGAAAAACCGGGCCGAGTTTCAGGATCTTATCTACCAAACCCACAAGTTCGCCGGCACCGAGACGATTGGCGGGCAGCAGATCCCGGTTGGGGTGCAGGTCGGATTGGGCACCAAAGTCAACACCACGGCCAAGATCCACACCCAAGGCGACTACGTGAAGACCGACAGCCCTCTGGACACGGCCATTGAGGGCGAGGGCTATTACCGGGTACTGCGTAATGGCGAGCTTTATTACACCCGCGACGGCGCGTTTAAGCTCAACAGCGATGGGGTCCTGGTTAGCCAGGATGGCAATCCCGTTGACCCTGAGTTTACCGTCCCGGCCGAGGCCGTGCACATTGAAATCGACTCGGCCGGCTTTATCGCCGCCTTGAACCAAAGGGGCGAAATTATGGTCCAGGGCCGGTTCACTTTGTCCAGGTTCATAAATCCTCCCGGATTATTCAGTTTGGGTTATAATATATACCAGCCAACTGAGGCTTCCGGGCCGGCTATCGACGGCAACCCTGGAGAAGAGGGTTTTGGGACCATCGCCCATGGCTTTTTGGAACTGTCCAACGTGGAGGTGGTCATGGAAATGGTCGAGATGATCACGGCCCAGAGAGCTTACGAGATGAACTCCAAGGCTATCACCACTTCCGACGAAATGTTGGCTATAGCTAATAACTTAAAGAGGTAGTCTTGTTTTTTAGTTTGTTTATTTAACTAAATGACCAAAACGCATATAATTTATGATCCTTTCTTGGCAAAAAACTTTCCCCGTCTTTCTCGGCCTAACCGTTATTATATGGGCTCTGGCCTTATCGCCGGCCCAAGCTGGGGTCAACGTGATCTTCCCGTCGGAGAACACGGTGGAAGGCGAGAGGATCATCTTAGGGGACGTGGCCACGGTGGCCCCGGATTCGCCGGAGGACCAAAAGTTGGCCGACCTTTTGGCCTCTTTGGATCTGGGCCAGGCCCCAGGGCCAGGCCGGAGGATTACCCTCCGCCGCCAGATCCTAGAGCAAAGGATCGCCTCTTCCGGGGCCCCCTTATCTGAGGCCCGCTTCAGCCTCCCGGCTGAAGTGACGCTTTACGGCGGGGGCCAAAGTTCCAGGGAGTCCCAAGTCAGGACGATAGTTCAGAATTATTTGGCCAAAACCGAGCCCTACGTCTCTGGCCATTACGATCTGGTCAGCCTGACCTCGGCCAAGCCGCCAACGTTGCCCAATGGCCAGGTGGAGTATCGGTTTGTCTCTTTGCCCTCTTCCAATCCTGGTTTTCTCACGGGAACCATTTTTTTCTCCGTCGATGGCCGAGACGCCGCCCGGCTCCGGATTACAGCCCAGATCGACTTGAGGATGCCCGCCTTGGTGGCCGCCCGGGATCTGCCGCGGGGCCAAATCTTGGCCGAAGGGGACCTGGCCGAGAGCCAAGTAGCCTACAGCCAGTCCAAAGGAGCCTTAAAAGAGACTAGCCAGGCCGTGGGCCAGACGCTTAGAGTCAGCTTAAGAGCCGGCGCGCCGGTGCGGGATCGGGATCTGGTCCAAACATCCATGGTTAAGAAAGGGGAGACGGTGACCATCGTCGCCCAAAGCGGCGGGCTGAAGGTCACGGCATTAGGCCAGGCCAGGCAGGACGGGGCCTTAGGCCAGACTATCTCGGTGATAAACCAAGACAGCAAAAAAACCATTTCGGCCAAGGTCATTGGCCCGGGCCAGGTGGAAGTGGCCTTTTGATCTGTGCCGCGCTCCTCAGGCGGCTAGCTCGGCCTAGCCTGGTCTGCGACTTCTAGCGCCTAACCATCAAGCCAATAAAATATAACCAATTGAATTTAATTAGATTTTTGGTCAGAAACTGGCGAGGCCGGTTTTTGGATACGAAAGAGCCCAGAAGTTTTTGGACAAAAATGGCCAAACCCTAAAATTTTGGTAGACGTAAACTAATCAAGAAAAAAAAGGGGTGGACACGAATTTCACATCGAACGGTTTAAATAATTATTAGTTTTATAAAATTTAGACATATATAAAAAAAAGCTTATTTTTTACAAAAATTATTAGGGGCCGAGGCTCAACGGCCCCAGGGCCCTATCCAGGGCGATTTTAAGTTACTAACGATTAACTAATTGAAATTAATATTATTTTTTTAAAAAATTCGGGGTTAGGGCCATGTTGGCCCGACATTTGCTTTAGACTCAGGCAAGCGCGAATCGCGCGACGAAAATTAAGCTGGCCCTGGCTAGCTAAGTAAATAGTTCTTTACCTTAGTTTTTAACTAGGTCCTTCGCCGAAAAAGCGAGCAAATTAAAGT
>JAITIH010000306.1 GCA_031279525.1 Deltaproteobacteria bacterium
GGCGCTTTCGCGCGCGCGAAACTGACTTTTGTGGCGTTAAATTTTCACCAGAAGGCCTTAAAAATTTCTGGTCGACCTTTCTCCTTTATTCAAAAAAAGGGGTTTTCGCGAGGGCGTCAATAAAGAGATTTTATATAAAAATTATTAGTAAACGCCTTGGGGCCCGAGTAGGCGGCGAGCTCAGCCAAAATCGCCGACTGGCCTGGCCCAGGGGTCAAGGCTAGGACTAAAGCTTAGGGCCAAAGCCAGGGCCAGGGCCAAGGCCGGGACTGAAGCTTAGGGCCAAGGCCAGGGCTAAGGTCAGGGCTAAAGCCAGGGCCAAGGCCAGGGCCAAGGCCAGGGCCAAGGTCAGGGCCAAGGTCAGGGCTAAGGCCAGGGCTAAGGTCAGGGCTAAGGCTTAAGGCCGGCTAGGGTCGGGCCTTAGGATCTAAGTCGACCGTCGTCGAAGGAAAAAACCGGAAATTAGGGCCAAAATAATTTTCGCGGCCATGACTGTTTTAGGCCAAAGAGGGCGTTTTCGCCGCGCCTCTGGCTCGCGGGGTTAAACCAAAAGGGAGGAATAATTAATTTTTTAGTGATTTTATGTATTTTAGAAATTTTAAACTTATAAAAATATTTTATTATATATTTTATTTTAATTAATATAAAAAACGGATAGATTAATTTGTCTTTTAACGAATAGAAAAATCTAACGTTCGTTAACTGTAGCTAGGGGCTCATCAAGGCGATTTTTGGTCGATTCCGCTATAGACCAGCGGTCAAAGCTAAAGGGCGGTTAGATTTGAGGTGGAACTTACGGCTTGCTTGCCACCTTAATTTGAGGTAATTTAAGTAGTCAACTAGTTGATAGTTCGCCGTCTGGAAAGCCAGTTTAAGATAAAAAAATCCAGAGAGGGCGGCAATGAAGCTGGCCGGGATAAATTGCGCCCCACGACGGACGATTGGGGATGGCCATAAGAGAGTCAAGCGAGTGAAGAGCCATGGAAATTAACGAAGAAACCGAAAAAAAACGGGTTAAGCTTCTAATCGTTTTGGCCGCCGTCTTGGCCGTCGTAGGCGTCGCCGCGATTTATATTGTTAATTCTCCCTCCCCCGATCTGGATTCGCCCCGGTTCAAAAGAACCTTCGGGCCAGGGTCTTCGGAGGCGCCTGAGGACGAGGCGGTTATCGCTGAAACCCCGAAGTTCTCCTGGCGGATTGGGCTGGTCACTAGCTCAAGCGCCCAGGGCGACGACGGCATGGTGGGCGTCAACGAGGCCCTTAAGCTTTACGGGGACGCGAGGAACGGCGGCCTTATCAAGCTCGCGACCTACCCGGAAAATTTTTTGGCCGAGATCGAGGCCACCAAGCTGACCATCGAGAGCTTGGCCGAAGATCCCCTGGTCAAGGCCATCTGCGTCTTGGAAGGGGTTCCGGGCACGACCGAGGCTTTTAAGCGGATAAGGGCCAGGCGGCCGGAGATCTTCCTCGTGGTCAGCGAGACCCACGAGGAGACCGAGTTCATCGCCAGCGTGGCCGACATGGTGGTCAACGCCGATTTCATCGCTCGGGGCTACCTCATTCCATACGCCGCCAAAAAGCTGGGGGCCAGGTCCTTCGTCCACGTCTCCTTCCCGCGGCATATGATCGACGAGTCCTTAAGCCGGACCAGGGACATCATGGAACTGGCCTGCGAGGACCTAGGCTTAGCCTTCCACTCCGAAAGTTCCTTAGACCCCACGGCCCCGACTGGCGTTAAAGTCGCCATGGATTTCATCGCCGAGCGCGTCCCCAAGTGGCTGGAGCAATACGGGCCGAACACGGCCTTTTACGCCACCAACAACGCCCAAACCATCCCCATGATCGAACAGATCGTCAAATTGGGCGGCTACTTCGTGGAGGCCGACGAGTCCTCGCCTCTTTTGGGCTTCCCGGAAGCCTTGGACGTCGACGTGAGCCAATCCAACCTCGACCTTGATAAAGTCGTCAAAGACATAGAAGAGGAGATCAAGCGGCGCGGGGCCTCCGGTCGCTTAGGCTCTTGGGTCTCCTCTTTGAATTACAGCCACGCCTTGGCCTTGGTCGAGTTTTGCCGCCTGGTCGTCGAGGGCAAGATCGAAAAGCGCGACGTCGCGAGTTTGTTGAAGCGCTACGAGTCGGTCAACCCCAAAGTCCGCTGGAACGGGACCCTCTACAACGACGCCTCCTTAAAGACCTTAAACAACGTTTTTTTGATCTATCAGGACACCTACGTTTTTGGCCTAGGCTTTTTGGGCCTGACCGACGTTAGCGTCCCCATGAAGTATCGGACGGCCCGCCGGGTCGACTTTAAGACCGCGGCCAAACCAACCTTTCACATCGTCTTGGTCACCGGCGACGAGGACCAAGGGGCCGAGGACCTAGTCGTGGCCAGGGAAATCATAGGCCGCTACGGCTCGGTGACCGATGGCGGCGTCATAAACCACGTGGTCTACCCCACTGAGTTCCTCAGCGACGAGGAGGCCACCGCGACGATGATCGAAAAGCTGGCCGAAGACCCCATGGTCAAGGTCATCGTCGTTAACCAGGCCATCCCGGGGACGGCCGAGGGCTTCCGGCGGGTCGGGGAAAAAAGGCCGGACGTCTTTCGCCTAGCCGGGGAGCCTTTCGAGCCGAGCGAGGTCATCGCGGCCAACGCGGACCTGGCCGTGGCCGGGGACTCAGTGGCCAAGGGCTACGTCGTCCCCTATCAGGCCAAGGCCCTAGGGGCCAAGAAGCTGGTCCACGTCTCCTTTCCCCGGCACCTGGCCTTAGAGAGCCTTAACGTCCAGTTAAAGGTCATGCGGGAGGCCTCTAAGGACCTAGGCCTTGAGTTCGCCCAAGAGACGGCCCCGGATCCGGCCGACAAAGCCGGGGTGGAGTCGGCCCAGAAGTTCATCTTGGACAATTACCCCAAATGGCTGGAGAAATACGGAAAAGAGACGGCTTTCTACGTCACCAACGACGCTCACACCGAGCCTTTGATCAAAAAAGTCGCGGAACTTGGCGGCTATTTCATTGAGGCCGACATTCCCTCGCCCCTTTTGGGCTATCCAGGGGCCTTTAACTTGGATTTAAGCCAGAGCTTAGGCCAGTGGCAGGCCATCTTGGAAATCGTGGAAAAGGCCGTGGTCGAGGCTGGCGGCTCTGGGCGGCTGGGGGTCTGGGCTTACCCCTTAGGCTACACCGAGACGGCGGGGCTGGTGGAGTTCGGGAAGCTTTTGGCCGAGGGCCGAACGCAAGTGGCCGACATCAACGCCTTTTTAGCCTGCATGGGGGCTTACACCCCCGGGGCCCGCTGGAACGGCAGCTTCCTTAACGACCCGCAAACCGGAAAGCCGCTTAGGAATTTCTTTCAGATCTACGAGGACACTTACATTTTTGGCCGCGGTTTCATCGAGACGACTAAGCTAGACATTCCGGATAAATATTACGAGATTAAAGCCGACCTTTAAAGGGCCTTGGAAAGGCCAGGACGGTCGCGGCCCGAAAAACGGGCGGCCAAGGCGAGCCGTCTCGAAATGGCCCTATAGCCGCTTATTTGGCCGGCCTTAAGGCCCATAAAGCCGCTTATAAAAAGCCCAAAAACGTCCCAATCGACGCGGGAGTTATGGCGTTTATCGCCTAAAGCCCCGTAAACGCCCGAAATTAAGGCTCCCTATGTGGCCATTGGCCGCTAAGGCCTTACGAAACGGGAAAAGGGCCCTCAAGGCCAGTTATGGTCGACGAAGTGGGCTCTTACGCTTTTTGGCCATTTCGTTGGCCAAGAAAAGGCTTTTAAACGCGCCTTAAGCGTTTAACTATCGTTTTTTAGGCCGGCTGATTTTTAATGGAGGCCTATCCGAGGGTATCAGTGTTTTCGTTCGTAAATAGCAATAATTTTGATTTAAATATAACTAAAACAATAAAACAGAGTTATAAATCTGTTATTTTAGTCGTTTTAGCCTTTGAGATAATGACTCTAGTTAGTTATTTTTACGTCAGTTCTGTCATGAAAAGGCAGATTGACCTTCACAGTAACAATAAAATCATGACCTTACAGGCGTCCTTGAAATCCATCATCCAGGCCAACGAGGACGCCTTGGTTCACGCCGCCTCCTTCGTGGGCATGTCCCTAGAACGCCAAGACCCCCTGCCCGAGCAGGG
>JAITIH010000331.1 GCA_031279525.1 Deltaproteobacteria bacterium
CCTTGGCGAAAGACGCCATACGTTATGGCTACTGGCCCTGCAACTTTAAGGACAAGGAGTCTGATTGATAACGAAGGCATTGCCTTAAGGCAAGAGGTTAAAAACCTAACGGCGAAGAAATAGATGGCTTAAACGAGCCGTTTGAAAAGGCTAACAAAGGCACGCTTCCCGTTGATTTTAACGACTGGCCCCTGGCAGATTGCGATGGCGGGACCGTGGCTCGCGTCGTCGCCAGAAGGGGCCGCTTGGCCTCCGATTTTAAGGACTGGTCTTTGTCCGATAAGAGCGGCAAGGCCGGGGCTCATTTAGCCGCCGGCCTTTTTCTCCCCCATCGGCGAAACCCTCTGGCCTCTTTCGAGCCGCCGTTTAGGTCTTGGCCTTAGGGCCCTTTTCGCGGGCCTTGGCCGCAAGGGCCCGCGACCAAGGCGAGGGGGTTTTGGTTTTTTTAACTCGATTTTGCTCGCCTTTAAGGCCCTTGGCCAAGGCCATCCTTCAGGGCCTTAAAAGATCCAAACCACGGCTAGGTTCACAGCTTGCGACAAGGCGTTTTGGCCGCTAAAGCCGTCGTAGGACAGGTTTAGGCTCAGACCTTCGCCCACCGACCGCCCCACGCCCAGTCCGTAGGCCCAGACCTCTTGGTCCCAGTTGTTCATCCAGCCTAAGTTGGCTATGCCTGGGGCTATGGCCCGGCTGGAGAAGCCGGGGACGTTGCCTTTTTGGGTTCGCCGGTTATAGCCGCCCCAGATTTTGAAGGAAAAGGGCCCTTCGTATTTTAAGGTCGCCCCGCCGGAGACCAGATGCGACCAGGCGTTTTGGGTGGTCGTGGTTCCCTCCTGAGCGGCCCAGTCGTTCTGGCCTCTCACGCAAGCCCGAATGGTCCGCCAGCCGAAGTAGGGGCTAAGCTCCCAAGAATCTGAGAGAGCGAAGCCCTTGTCCCACCAGATAGTCAAGGAGCCTAACCGGGTATCCTGCCTATTGAGGTTCCTGGTCTCGACCTCGGCTGGGGAAATCATGGTCTCCTGGCCGGAGAAGCTGTCCCAGGCTATGAAAAGGCTGACGTTAAAATGGCCGGCCGCCCCTAAAAAAACGTCACCGAATAAGCCGGTCATGTGGGAGCTTAGATCAATGTCGCTCCGGCCGTCCAAGGCCGCAATGTCCGGCGTCAACAATCCTCCCTTGTACTCGCCAAAGGTGTATTCGTAGATCCAGCCAAAGGAGAAATATTGGTTGACGGGTTTAGTGGCCGTGAGGATCAAGCTGCCTAAGCGGGAGGTCCCGGAGCGGCTTTTGAGGCTGATCCCGTCTATGACGGTCTTAAGGCTCCGGTGATGGGTGCGGTGATAGGCCGGGACGAGGACCACCGCGACCGGCGGACCGTCGCCGGCCGCCGGGGCGGCGGCTTGGGCCTTACCGGCCGGGACGGCTAGGGCCTTTTGGGCCGGGGCGGCTTGGGCGAGGCTTAGCTCGCGAAAAAGGCTTTCTTGGCTCTGGGACCGGGCCCAAAGCCCGGGGGCGAAGAAAAGGTGTATCGTCAAAACCAGGCCCAGGCGTTGGGCGAGGGGCAAAATTTTCATGTGGGCATCCTGGCGCGGCTCATGGGCTAAGGCCGGGGCGGCCGTCCCCATGGCGAAGGCTTTAAGTTTTTTTTATTAAGCTTAAAAGAGAACGGCTCGCAGACCCGCCTTAGGGAAGGTCGGTCGAGATCCAGCGGTTGGCTGGACGATGGCGTTAGGCGAGCTTTAAGGTTGAGGGCGGCTAAAGACTCTAGCCGCCTGGCCTTGAGGCCCCCTAAGCCGGTAAGGCTGGAAGCCCGATCCCGACGTTTATGGCGAAGGGAATGGCCTTTAGGGCGCGCGCCGTTAAGCGCGAGCGATTTTAACCCTTAAAGCCAAGGGGAGGTTAGTGGGCTCGACAGGAGTTGCCCGTCATTAGCGCCTTCCTTTTTCGGTCAAAAACGCTAAACGCCAAGCCCTCTAGGGCGGCTCAGCCTTCAGGTAATTGATCGGCGGCGACGGTAGAAAGCGAAAGGCCAAAATCCCCATAAATGGAAAGGTGGTTTTGGCTTCGAATTGTCTTTGAAAGATTCCTTATATGCTAAGGGCCAGCGGTTGTCAACGGTTTTTCGTCCCTGACGGCTGGAAGTGGCGAGAAAGGGGCGGTTTTTTAAGCGATCGGGCGTCCTCCCTTTTGCGGGGCCTCAGACCTTTAGGGTGGCGAGTCTAGGGGCGACGCAAAGGCAGTTAATGATTAAAGTAGCTAATTTACCTAAAATACAATATTATACTCAAAACTAAGTATAAATATTTTAATAAAAAATAAGTTAAAATAGTATTTTAGCCTGGTTTTAGTGATTTAACCATCTATAATAAGATGGCTATAATTAAAAGTAAGACGTTATAACTAATGTCTTATAAGTTCGACCAAAACCGGGGGCCGTGGGTTTCTCGCCTCTCGCCCTTTGGCCAGCCAGGATCCGCTCGCCTAAAGGCCCAAGGAGCTCGCTCCCTCTAGGCGCGGGCGTCGGCCTTAGAGGCTGGTTTTGACGCGGCGAGAGACGATTTCCATTGGCGCGGAAAAGAGGCCCCCACCGGCCTCGTCGCCGTCTCTTGCCTGGCTAGCCTTTCGCCTTTTTTCCCCTTTTCGCCGCCGGATTCTTGGGCTCGCCACTTTGGCGAAGTGGTCATCGCCTGGTCCGGCTTGTTCCCGCTGCCGGCCCTGGCAATCCTGGGCCCTGGGTAGACCGTCTACGGCCTCGTCCACGCCTTCGTGGGCGAGCGAGCGCCTTTTATCGTCCTTCTTTTGGTCTCGTTCGCCATCGCCGGCGGGGTTCGCTTGAAGGGAACGCTCACTGGCGCCCCCTTGTTGAACCTTAGAGGCCTTCTGGCCGTCGGCGCCGTCTTAGCCAGCCTCATGGGGACCACCGGGGCGGCCAGGCCGCTAATCCGGCCTTACTTAAGGATCTCGGCTCACCGGAAATACCGGGTTCACAACGTGGTCTTCTTTATCTATCTAGCAGCCAATATCGGCGGATCGCTATCCCCTTCTAGGCGAACCCCTTTGCTTTTGGGGTTTTTAAAGGGCGTGGCCTTCTTCTGGACCACCGTGCGCGTCTGGCAGGAAAATTTCATTTTGGCGGTCTGGCTTTTTTGCCATTCAATTCATCGTTGATCTATATCTTTTAACAAGGAAGGTCGGCCAAAGGCCAAAGAAAGCGGGAAGGGGCTCCTGGGGATGGAGGCTAAGGGCCAGCCGGGTTATTTTTGCGCGAATTTCGCTTACGATTTTTTTCCGTATTATTGCCAAACCTGATCCAGTCGCGACCGTTAGGCGAAAACGGCGACGGTGAATTTCCCGGAACGGTTATTTTTTAAATGTTACGCGATTGCGGCTAGAGAAAAGCCAGATAGGGCTAAAAGATTTGGGTGGAACGTTCTTCGTTTTCCTCTAAGTTTTGCGTATCGTCACGATATATAACGCAATAGCTTTAACAGTTTTATCGAAAAATTATTCTATTTTTAGCCTTAATTTAAAAGGCCTTTAAAAGC
>JAITIH010000278.1 GCA_031279525.1 Deltaproteobacteria bacterium
CCTCCGCGCGCCGCGCGGAAAACCCTTTAAGGAGTTTTTCAATGGCTCTTACCGCTTACATGTCCATCTCCGGAAAGTCCCAAGGCGACATCAAAGGCGACTGTCCCCAGGGCGGAGACAAGAAGGACAAGATCATCGTCTACAACGTGAACCACAACGTGGAGATCCCCAAGGACACCCACACTGGCCTGCCCACCGGCCAGCGGATCCACATGCCCCTGTCCGTCTTAAAGCACAAGGACAACGCCACGCCGAAGTTGTTCCAGGCGTGCTGCAAGGGCGAGCAGGCCAAGGTCGAGCTCTTGTTCTTCCGCATCAAGGACACCGGCGAGGAAGAGAACTACTTCAAGATCACCTTAGACGAGGCCATCATCGTCAACCTGCGCGAGTACACCCCCATCACCTTCCTGCCCGACAACAAGCCTTATAAGGACATGGAAGAGGTGAGCTTCACCTATTCCAAGATCACCTGGAGTTACACCGACGGGAACATCGAGTTCACCGACGACTGGAAGGCCTAAAAAGCGACCCCTTTGGCCGCCTTGGCCAGGCGGCCAAAGAGCCTAAACTGGCCTTACGCCGTTCCCAATTCCCCCTAAAAAGGCCAAAAGCCCCTATGGGGCCGCCTTTTTAGGGGCCCAAAATAAAATCGCCTCCGACGCTGACCCTACCGGGGCCGGCAGCCTTCGCCAAAAGAAAGCCGCGCCCTAAAAAGACCATAAGGAGCGATCCATGAACAACCCGGAAATTACCTTCGCTTTTTCCTTTAACAAGGCCCCTTTCGACGCGCTAAAACCCCACGTCGCCGGCTTTAAGGGCTCTGGAGCCCTCAATCGGCTGTTCTCCTTTAACGTGACCCTCCTTTTGGAAAACCAAGAGCTAGAGAATTTAGACGTCGAGGCCCTCATGGGTTCGCCGGCCTCCCTCGAAATCATCGACAACCGGCGCCAAGAGGCCGCGGGCGAGGGCCAAAGCGACGGCCAGCCCCTCTCCTATCGCGTTAAATGGAGCGGGGTGGTCGCCAGCATGGAAATCGGCGACGAGACTCGGGAAAGCTCCTTCGTGGAAGTCCAGCTGACCTCCGCCCTCGCCCCCTTAAAGACCCTGGTCCAAAACCGGATCCACCTAAACTGCAACTCCATCGCCGTCGTCGAGGAAAGCCTACTCCTAGGAGGAATCGGGGCCCAGAGCTTCGATTTTGGGGCCATTGAGCGCGACCAGCGCCCGATCCGGGACTTCGTCTTTCAATACGATGAGGATCTTTTGACCTTTACCCAAAGGATCTTGGAAAGGGAAGGCTTGGCCCTCTACCACGACCAAAGGGGCGACGGCGAAATCTTAAAGCTGGCCGAAAAACCGGCGGATTTTCTGGAGATCGTCGACGAAAACGGGACGCCTTTGACCTTAACCCGAGCCAGGGTCTCGGGCCTGACCGTCTCGGGGTCGGCCAACCCGGTCTACCGCTTCCGGGCCAAAACGAAAATCCCGCCGGCTAAGCTCCTTTTAAAGGACTATAACTGGCAACAGCCCGCCTTGCCTCTTTCCATCTCGGTGGAAGTCTCGCCCAAAGGCCATGGGGAAGTCTACCTCTTCGGAGAAAACTTCGAGGATGAGACCGAGGGCCTAAGGCTGGCCAACATCCGAAAAGAGGAGTTTTTGGCCGGCGCCTCGGTCTACTCGGGCGAGACGCGCCTGCCCGGCCTCTTGCCCGGCCACGTCTTCGCCTTAAGCGACGAGACGACGAGTATGTTTAACGGCCGCTACCTCGTGGTCGCCTTTGAGGCCGAAGGCCGCCAGGCCGGGGCCCCCATAAACTTCCCGGAGGCGTCCCCTGGCGGGGAGGGGACTTTTTTTCGGCACGAGTTCGTCTGCCAGAAAGCCGAGACGCCTTTTAGGCCGGCCCGGATCACCCCCATTAAAAAAATAGCCGGGTCCATCACGGCCTGGATCGACGGGGCGGGCTCCGGGGACAAGCCGGAGATGGACCTCCACGGCCGCTACAAAGTCCTTTTGCCTTTGGACGTCTCCGGCCGCGGCGGCGGCAAGGCCTCAGCCTGGATCCGCCAGGCCCAACCTAGCGTGGGCGGCGGCTACGGCCAGTCTTTCCCCCTTCACCCGGGAGTCGAGGTGCTTTTGACTTTTATCGACGGGAACCCTGACCGACCTTTAATCTCGGCGGCCGTGCCCAACGGCGAGACCGGGGCCACCATCAACGCGGCCCTGCCCGAGGCGGCCGGCTTCGCCACCAAAAGCGGCGGGGGCCTACTCTTTCTGAACACGCCGAACAGCCAAACTTTGAGTCTGTCGCCCGGCATCCGGAACGCCGGGATCTTCTTCACCGCGGGGATGACCGAGGCGGAGGAGGCGGAGCAAGAAGAGCGCGATGAGGACCAAGACAGTAAAATCGCGAAACTTGAGGAATCCGACGCCAAAGAAAAGGGCAAAGTCGCCGCCCTGAAGAACACCTCCTCCTCGGCCGTCTTCAACGCCGACACCATCGAGAACAACGCCTCCTTTAACAAGATGGTGAGCGTTTGCGACGGCACGGCCGTGGCGGGCAACAAGTTCGAGATAAAGGCCGGCAGCGAGGACTTGCTGAAGGTAAGCCAGTTCGCGAAGGTAATCCAGGAAACCGCCGCCAAAGCCTCGTCAGCGGCCAAGTCCTTCATGAAGGCCAACGACTTCTATAAGGACGAAATGTGCGAGACCAAAAACATGGCCGACTACGTGTTCCGGGGCCTGGACACGGCATTGACAATCGGGAACGACGATGTCTTAAAGAGCATCAAAATCTACGAAAAGATCAAGAAGAATAGAGAGGACAGCAAAAAGCCCGCCAGCCTAACCTACGACCCCATGTTGGCCCTAACGGTCTCCGATAAAGGGGAAAGCTTCGGCCGCTGGCAGTCTAACGACTCGGAAAAATCAAGCACCGTCCTTGCAAACCTGCTTTTAGCGGCCAACTCAGGTGCTTTTGTATCAACGTACTACGCCGCCAACGACGACATCGACGCAGGCACAGACGTCATCATTGACAAAGATGATAAAGGGGTCGACGGCATGAAGGTCGCCTCGAAATACGCCAAAGGCCTCGGTGACCTCTTGGGGCTGGTCTCGACCATTTTAGCTTTCCTCGCCACTGAGAAGGCCCTATCGCCTAAAAAACGTAGCGGCATCCTCGTCGAAAACGAGGACTCTTTCGTCAACGTCAAAAGCAATGAGCACCTATGCCTTTCCGCGATGGGACCCATTCTCCTGGAATCCTTAACCGGTGGCCGCCAAATCAATTTACTCTCTTCGCCCGAGTATTTCGACAAGCTCATGGACGATCTTTTGACCCCGGAAATTTTCCTCAAGTCGTACATGGATAAGTTCAAGCTTTACAAAAATTTTAAGGCCATCGTCCTAAGGACCGTTTTACAAAGGACCTTGGCCACGGAGATCAACCAACAGGCTCACGGGGCCCTCCTTAGCAAGGCCGGCCGCCTCATTCAGTTAACCACCGGCCTGTCCAAGGATGGCAATTTCAAGGAGGACATCCGTAAGGATCGCCGGAAAAAAAGATGGGCGGCCGCCAAAAAAGTCAAGGATTTCAAGTCCGACGAAAATCGGAAATTGCCCGACGACAACCCGGCGAAAATCAACCCCAAAACAGTCTTCGACGCCGAAGTCGAGGCCCAGGATCCGGGTTTGCTGAAGTACTCCAAGGATTTCATCCACGGGATCCTTTTGGAGGCCAGGCAGGAAAAGCAGCACATTCAGGTTAGGACCTGCCACAAAACCGGGACCATCAGTCTGTGGCAGGACACCGAAGAGGCCAAGTTCTCGGCCTTCAAACGCGACGAAAGCCGCGCTCTGACCCTGTGCGAGGAGGGGGTCTTTCTCTACGACGCCAAACAGCGGGGGCTTAAGGTGGACAAGGATGGGATCCAGATGTCCTTCGACAAAGACGTGGCCCTCAAAATGGCCGCCAAGCGCTTCGAGTTGAACTGCGGCCAAAAAAATCAGATCTCTTTGGCCGACGGGGATCTGACCTTAAAGCACTCGAAAAAGATCGCTCTTAACTCCGAGGTTGGCCTTGAGGCCTCGGCCAAGAAGATCGACTTAATCGCCAAGGCCAACTTCAAAATCGACGGCCAAATGATCAACATCGGCTAAGGAGCCCTTTATGCCCCCCAAAATTTTGGCGCCGCCCGAGACCATGGCCAGTCAGTCGTTTTACCGCTACCGGGGCCAGGACCGCTTAAGCGTCTCCGTTTTCTTAGGCTTTTCCCTACTTGAGTCCGAAAGGGCCATTGAGATCGCCTCCGCTTTAAAGGGGGCCATGGACTCCTTGGCCCCCTACGCCCCCCAAGGGGTCCCCTTCGACCTAGGGCTGCCCAAACCCCGCGGCGAATTCTTGGCCGCCGGCGAGGCTTTCGCCCCCTACGGCTCCGAGGAAAGGGCCATGGCCGTCTCCTTCGCCGTGGGGTCTTTGCGGCGGGACTTTTTGGCCATGGGAGCTCAGGCCGAGCGCGGCCCCAAGCCCGGCCCGCCGGCCCCTTTTAAATTCCAGCCCCTTTCTTGGTCGGCCACCGCCCACTGCGAGGAATGGAACCCAATAGGGGTGAAACCCGGCGAGCCTTTGGCTCCCGGCGGGCCGCCCATCCACGGGCCTTTGGTCACCGAGGCCGATTACGACCGCGAGGGCCGGGTGACCCAGGCCGCCTTTGGCCCAAACGCTCCGGCCTCGCCTCTACCCATGGCCAACCCACCAGGCCGCTTAAAGGCTATAGGCTCATTTGGCCCCGATTGGCTTTTAACGGCCGCGCCTGGGTTGCCCGACGATTTTGACTGGGATTTTTTTAACCTGGCTCAAAAAGGCCAGCGCCTCCCCCAAGGCTATTTTCGGGGCGACGAAAGGGTCCAGGTGGCCAACGGTCACAGCCACTACCCCCATTTCGACGTCCGCCTGCCCGGCTACGCCCCGCGCCTTTTCGTCCACCAAAAAAGCGCGCCTGAGCGCTTTTTGGAGGTCCGACCCGATCTAGACACCGTCTGGCTCTTTCCCTCGGCCTCCATGGGCCTTTTAATCTGGCGAGCCCAGCTTTCGGTCGAGGACGAGCTGGCCTCGGACGTTTATAGCGTCTTCGTCGGCTTAGAAAAAATAGGCCAAAATAGCCTTGACCCACGGGAGCTGGCCGAAGGAGCCCTAAACGGCCTTTGGCCGGCCATTCCTTTAGCCGTAGCCGTCCCGGCCGACCCCTTCGCCCCCCTACCCGAGATCGCCCCCGCGGCCCCGCCCGAGGAGCCCTTGGAAGACCCGGCCCCTTCGGCCGCCGTCCCGGCGGCCTCCCCGCCGTCGCCCCCGCCAGTCCCCCCGGCGCCTTTGGCCTCCCTTGCCGCTCCTTTGGCCCTAGCCCCGGCCGCCCTTTTGGACCCGGCCCTGACCGCCAAGGCCAAAGCGGCCTCGATCATTGGCGAGAGCCGGAAAATCATGACTGAGGAGCTCCCGAGCGTCAACGAGACCTTGCGGGAGATGGGGCTGCCGGAACTGACCCTAGAAAGCTTAGAGCCGCATTTCCAAAGCGAGGAGGCGCGCCTAACCAAAGTCCTCGAAAATTCCCAAATGGCCGAGGCCAAGGCGCCCCTCTCGCCGGACGACGCCTTTGCCGGCCAAAAAGATGCGGACGACGATTTAGCGGAATCGCTAATGGCCTATGGGATCGACCCTGAGCGGGCCAAGGGCATTTCTTTGGCCGCCGCCCTGCCCATCCCCCAAGAGGCGACCTTCGAGACGGCCGGAGCCTACGAGCTGGCCATGAAAGAGTACGGCCTAGAGTGGGCCGCTCTCATGGGAGTTTCGCCAGTGGACGGCCTTAAGCAAGCCAAAAAATTGAAGGCCGCGGCCTTACTCGCCGGCGACCCGACCAACCCCGCGGCCATGTCCGCCCTTTTAGGCTCTGGCCCGGCCGAGGCTCTGGCCGCGGCCAACCCTTTAGCCGTCTCGGAGGAGATGGCCTTTATGGAGGCCTTAAAACCCTTAGGCTTAGAGCCTAAGGCCGCGAGCGATCTTTTTCAAGGGATCGAACAATATGACGCGGCCCTAAGCCAAAGCTCCCAGATGGCCTTGGCCGAGCGGGAAAAGCTGTCCTTAGAGCTAGGCCAAAAGTTGGAGTCCGCCTTAGG
>JAITIH010000014.1 GCA_031279525.1 Deltaproteobacteria bacterium
CAGATAGTTACGATTTTAGGCTTCCCAGAGCGCCCATCCCGAATGGTGGTTAAGAGCCTATAAGAATAGTAGTAAGAGCCCGTCTTAGATTTACGTGTCGGGACTTTATTAATTCTCATAATCCTAATGTAAGTCTAAGTCCCGCTAAGGTCAAGATGGTGAGAAAAATTATGGGACTACAAACGAACTCGGACCATATAAGTACAACATAATAGCTATTAATTCCGAGTAATAAAGCTACATTATAATTTTTTTGAACAAAGTTGTTAAATATAATTATTTCTAATTAGCGCCAAAATGGGTGAAGTTTTATGGTCACCCGTTAAAGACCGGTTAAAGATCGGCTAAGGCGATCAACGACCGAACCTTTCGAGCGGCGATGGGTCAAAAGCGGCGAGCGCCCGACCCTAACGGCCGGCTTTATGCCTAACTTAAGCGAGGAAAGAATTTAGAGAGCGGCGGGCCGTGGCGTTCGCGGGGCGACTTAAAGGGGCCGCGCTTTTTAGCGACTTCAGGCGAGGCTAAGGTCGGGCCCGGGGTGGGGGCGCCAAGTCGCCCATTTTTGATTTGTGTCGATAATCGGCCAAGTTATCAATAATAAATCAAATAGTTAGGTTTTATGGCTTGGATTATAAACGCCCTTCCCCGCGGAAAATCGTTGACAGAATTTCTTTCCTGGTCTATAAATTGTCTTTACGCAGATTATTCGCCAAAAAAGCCCCCTTAGGGCTTTTGGCTTATATATTTTCTTAGCTGATCAGGAATTCTGAAGGCCGAGCCGCTCCGCGGTTCGGCCTTTTTTCGTTTTTTCGTTTTTTGGGCTTTAAAACCTTTTTGGAGGTCCTATGAAGGGCAAAATCCTGGCTTTCTTTCTAGCCGTTTTTTGGGCGACGGGGCTTAGCCCTAAGGCCCAAGCCGAGAAATTCACCATCGGTTTTCAACCTTACGACACCATTTCTTATCAGGTCGCCGTCAACGCCGAACTAGGCCTTTGGAAAAAGTACATGCCCGAGGGCACAGAGCTGGAGTTCACCCCAGCCCTCCAGGGCAGCATCGTGGCCAACAACATGCTGGCCGGCAAAGCCGTGGCCGGCTACATGAGCATCATGCCGGCCACCATCTTAGCCTCCAAGGACGAGCAGGCCGAGATCAAAATCGCGGCTTCTTTGGGCATGTCCGAAGGGACCCGCTGCTCGGTGGTCCTGGTCAGAAAAGACGCCCCTCAGTTTAAAAGCGTCGAGGAGTTGGCTCGCTGGCTGGACGGCAAGACCATCGCCGCCCCCAAGGGCAGCGCCTCGGACCAGTACCTGCGCCGCTTTTTTAACAAGCACAACGTCAAACCCAAAGAGTACCTCAACCAATCCATCGAGGTCATCGCCACCAACTTCCGGATAGGCAAACTCGACGCCGCCTCGGTCTGGGAGCCGACGGTCTCTCGGATCGCCGATAACGTGGGCGAAGGCTACGTTAGGATAGCCGCCGACGGGAGCGCCGCCGACAACTACGACTTGGGCGTCTTGGTCCTTAGAAACGACTTCATCCAAAAGAACCCCGCGGCGGCCAAAGGCTACGTACGCTCGGAGCTGGAGGCTCAACGCTACCTGCTCGACCCGGCTAACCAGAAAAACGTCATCGAAATGGTGGCCAAATACGCCACCGGAATCGACAATAACGTGCTGTGGTACTCAATCTACGGCCAGGTCCCGGCCGACCGGACGAACCCGATCCGGGAGTGGAAGTCCTTCTACTTCAATAAGCTGGAGCGAGAGAACATCGAGGCCGTGGCCCCTTTCCTTTACTCGGAAAAGGTCATCGACAAGCCTAAGCTCAAAGACTGGGTCGTGGACGACTCCATCGCCCGGGAGGTCTTTAAGGAAGCCGGCTACGCGCCGGTGGACGACGAGGCGACTTTAGGCTACGTCTTCGGGGCCAAGGCCGAGGACAGCCCGTTTAAATAGTTAACGGCCTTGACGGTGGCCCTTTAAGCGAAAAGGCCTTCCCCTTTAAGCTAAAAAGGGCCGCCTCTTAAAGTCCAGGCCTAAGTAAGGCGAGCCTAAGCCCTTTTATAAAAAGCCAGGCTCGACCTAATAAGGCCATCTAAGCGATAGCCCTAAAAAGCCTCGCCAGTTTAAGCGCCCCCTGGCGGCGCCCAAAAAACCTAAAAAAAGGCGCCCTCTCCTTTTTTAGGCGGCTTTAGGCGGGCCTTTTGAGCGACTTACGCCCTTACTTTAGGAGCTTCGAGTCGAAAGGAGCTTCAAAATGATCGAAACGGCCTCCGGCTCCCTCAAACCCGCCCTAGGCGAGCTGAGCCAGGGCCGCCCCCGAGCCGGCTTTTTTAGCCGCGTGGGGGGCGGGGCCAAGCGCTGGCTGCGCGGGCCTAGCCCCTGGCTTAACCTCTTGGGGCTAGTCGGCTTTCTGGTCCTCTGGCATCTAACGACTAGGGTCTTAAAGCTGCCCTTGTTCGTTAAGCTGCCCGGGCCGCTGGACACGGTCAAGGAATGGTTTTCCATCCAACCCGTCTACGGAATATCAATCTTCACCTTGGAGTATTACCAGCACATTGGCCTTAGCTGCCTAAGGGTCTTTTTGGCCTTCCTCTTGGCCACGGGCCTTGGGGTCCCTTTGGGCCTCTTGATGGGTTGGAAAAAAACTTTTTCCGACTACGCCTTCCCGATTTTGGAGCTTTTGCGCCCCATTCCCATGCTGGCCTGGGTGCCCTTAGCCATCCTCATGTGGCCGACTAGGGAGTCGTCCATCGTCTTTCTGACTTTTTTGGGCAGCTTCTTCGCCACCCTGCTCAACTCCTGGCTGGGCGTCAAATCCATCGACCAGGCCTACTTTCGGGCCGCGGCCTGCTTAGGGGCCTCGGAAAGCCTCATCTTTAGGAAAATCGTCTGGCCAGGGGCTATGCCCTTCGTCTTCACTGGCCTGCAGATCAGCGTGGGCTACGCCTGGTTCTCCTTGGTCGCTGGGGAGATGTTGGCCGGGGAGTTCGGGCTAGGCTACCTCATCTGGGACAGCTACATTCTGGTCCAGTACCCGGTCATAATCATCGCCATGCTGACCTTAGGCCTGGTCGGCTCCTTAAACAGCTTGGCCATCCGGGCTTTAGGCAATTTCCTGATTCGCTGGAAAAAAAGGGAGAGCGGCCAATGAGCGTGGGCGGGGCCATTAGCGTCAGAGAGGCCAGCAAAATCTACGACCCCGATGGGGCCGGGGTCTTGGCCTTGGATCGCTGTTCCATGGAGATCGGCAAAGGGGAGTTCACGGTCGTGGTTGGTCCCTCCGGCTGCGGCAAAACCACCCTTTTAAACGCCATCGCCGGCTTCCACGAGCTAAGCGGCGGGGAGATTTACTTAGACGGCCGCCTTTTAAGCTCCCCGAGCCGACCGGCTAGGCCCGGCTCTGACCGCATCGTGGTCTTCCAAAACGGGGCCCTTTTTCCTTGGATGACCGTCTGGGAGAACGTGGCCTTTGGCCCCATGGCCCAAGGGACGTTAAGCAAAGAGGCGGCCAAAGCCAAGGCCCTTTCGGGTTTGGAGGCCATGGGCCTAAGTCTCATCGCCGACGACTACCCCGGCCAAATTTCCAGCGGCATGCGCCGCCGGGCCGAGATCGCGAGGGCCATGGCCTGCGAGCCGAAGGTCCTTTTGTTGGACGAGCCCTTTCGGGCCTTGGACGCCTTGACCAAGACCGTGGCCCACCAATTCCTGATGGAAGTGTACGACCGCGACCGGCCCACGGTCTTTTTCATCACCCACGACCTAGACGAGGCCGTCTTTTTGGCCTCGAAAGTCTTCGTCATGACCACCAGGCCAGCCGGGGTCAAAAAAATCCTCGAGGTGACCTTGCCCCGGCCCCGTGATTATCGGCTTTTGGCCTCCCCGGAGTATCAATCGCTCCGGGCCGAGTGCCAAGACGCGGTGCGCGAGGAGGCCTTAAAGGCCTTCTCGGCCGGGGAGAGGGAAATGTGATTGGAGCCATGAGCCTTAAAAAACGCCTGGCCAAGTTGGCCGCCTCGCGATCCTTAAGGCGCGGCCTTATAAGCGTCGCCCTTTTCTTCGTCCTCTGGGAGCTTTCGGCCCGCCTTAAGATCCCCGTGGTCGGGGCCATCCCGGCCCCCACCGAGGTCTTGGCCTGCCTGGGGCGGGAGCTGGTCAGCGCCTATTACTGGCGCTCCTGGGGCGTAAGCCTGGCGAGGATCCTGGCCGGCTTCGCCATCGCCCAAGTTTTGGGCGTCCCTTTGGGCCTTCTTTTGGGCTTTAGCCGGAAAGCCAGAGAAATAATTTTCCCCATCATTGAGATCATGCGGCCGGTCCCGCCCTTAGCCTGGGTTCCGGTCTCGGTCATTTTCTGGCCCTCGGCCGAGATGAGCATGATCTTCGTGACTTTTTTAGGGGCCTTTTTCACGGTGGTCTTAAACATCGTGGAAGGCGTCGCCGCCATCGACGTCCGCTTTCTAAGAGCCGCGGCTTCTTTGGGCTCCAGCCGCCGGGACGTGTTCTGGCGGATCATGCTGCCGGCCAGCTTGCCTAGCGTTCTCGTGGGCATGACCGTGGGCATGGGCGTCACCTGGTGCGTGGTGGTGGCCGCCGAGATGATCGCCACCAACACCGGTTTAGGCTTCATGACCTGGCGCGGCTACGTGGCCGGGGAGTTTCCCATGATCGTGGTGGGCATGCTGAGCATTGGCCTCGCCGGCTACCTCTCCTCGGGTTTGATCCGCAGGATTGGGCTCCATTTCACCCCTTGGCTGAAGGGCCAGTAAGGAGGCGCTATGGCTGGCGACGCGAAAGGCGGGCGCTTAGAGGCCCGAGGGCTTGGGCAAACCTACCGGCTGGAGTCGGGGGCGACCCGGGAAGTCCTGCGCGACTTTAACCTAACCTTAGAACCCGGAACCTTAACCGCCTTAATCGGGCCTTCTGGCTGCGGCAAAAGCGTTCTGATTAATTTATTGGCCGGCTACGAGACCCCGACGGCCGGAGAAATTTTCCTAGACGGTCGAAAAGTCGTGGGGCCTGGGCCGGACCGGCTCGTGGTCTTTCAGGAGACGGCCCTTTTCCCTTGGCTCACCGCTTTCGAGAACGTGGCCTATGGCCCCAAAATCCGGGGCGAGCTTAAAGGGCCCGAGCTGACCCGGGCGGTCATGGAGCTCTTGCGCCTAGTGGGCCTCGACGAGTTTCGGGACAAGTACCCCGCCCAGCTCTCCGGGGGCATGCAAAGACGAGCCGAGCTAGCCAGGGCCCTCATCAACCGGCCTAAGGCCACGCTTTTGGATGAGCCTTTTCGGGGCCTCGACGCCCTAACCCGCTCTTTGATGCGCGACTACTATCTTAATTTATTCGAAAACCGCCGGGGAACTCAGTTTTTCGTCACCGCCGAGCTAGACGAGGGGCTCCTCTTGGCCGACCGCCTGGTCATCGCCACTAACCTGCCGGCTCAGGTCAAAAAAATCTTAAAGATCGATCTGCCAAGGCCCCGCTCCGACGAAATCCGAGCCGCTCCGGAGTATTTGGCTTTAAAGTCCGAGGCCCTAGAGCTTCTTCATGAGGAGGCCATGAAGTCCTTTAAGACCGGGGCCCTAACCGCGGCCGACTTCGTGGGGGCTTACGCCGCCCTAAACTAGGGATTATGGCCCCTAAAAAGCCTCCGCGGCCGGCCACGGCCGGCCTCAAGGGCCATTTACGCGGTCGCCAAAAACCTCAAGCGGCCGCCAATCCTTAAGCGGCCGCGAGTTCCAACGCCCGTCGCCTAATCCATAAGGCGGCCGCCAATCCTTAAGCGGCCGCGAGTTCCAACGCCCGTCGCCCAATCCATAAGGTGGTCGCCAATCCTTAAGCAAGCGCAAAAACGTCGCCCTATCGCCGATTCCCCAATCCTCTCGCCAAAGCCGAAATAACCCCGCCAGGGCCTATCGCCTCCTTTAAACTCTAACCCTAATGGCCTTAGGGCCGTCCCAAAAATCCTTAGATCTAGCTAACTTCCAAAATAGCGGGCCCAAAAAAGCCGACCGCCGCCAAGCCCCTTCCAAAAACCAGCTTTAAAAAACTGACTTTAAAAGACCGACTTTAAAAAACCGACTTTAAAAAACCGACTTAACGCCACCCCTTAGGGACCCCGGTCGGGGCCCCTAAGGGGCGGCGGGTTTAGGCGACGCTCCAGATCCAAAAAAGCATTCAGCTACGGCCGGAACCGCGAAATAAAAGATACGGAAGGGGGCCGTTTCTTAGAAGGCCCGTCCAAAAGACCCTTAACCGCAAGCTCCCTTAAACGCCCCTTTGATCACAGGCTACCATGGGCGGATCTGGCGATGAGGTCGTTTTGCAGATCTTCGGACAATTCGGCGAAGTAGGCGCTGTAGCCGGCCACCCGGACGATAAGGCTCCGGTATAACTCGGGATTCTTTTGGGCCTTAAGCAAAGTTTCCTGGTTTATGACGTTAAACTGGACGTGCCAGAGCTTTAAGTCGCAAAAGGCCCGGATGAACTGGACCAGCTTTTCCGTCCCGACGTCCCCGTCTAGGCATTTGGGGGTGAACTTAAGGTTGAGCATCCTCGCCGCCCGAGCCGAAAGATCTTGATTTTTG
>JAITIH010000150.1 GCA_031279525.1 Deltaproteobacteria bacterium
TTGGTCGGGGCTAGGCTGGGGATTGGTCGGGGCTAGCCGAAAACTTGGCCCGCCATAAGGCCAATCCGGCTTAAAGCCCAGTTCCTAAAGGGCGAGGCCCATCGCTCCCGCGGCGAAAAATCAAAAAAGCCCCAGGTCGATCGCGGATTTTCCTGGCTAAAGCCGCTTAAGGGCTAAGACGCGGCGGGCCCGCGCCCCAGTCGGGCCTTAAAAGTCGATAGCGGCCGAGGGACGTCGGCCGCTATCGATTGAAAAGCTTAAACGTTTTGGCCCTGGCCAAAAAAACGGCGGGCCTGGCCTTCGGGGCGGGCCTAAGCTTGCCCCTCTCGGCCTGGCCCGCGGGCCAATAGGCGGTTTCCCCGCCCTATCCGCCATAGGGTTAGGGCGCTATAGGGCTTAGTAATAAACGCCCTGGTTATAAATTACGTAATTGAAATCTTCCATGGCCCCTAAGGGCTTATGGCAGACCATACTCAGCTCCGCCTGGCTAACGTCGCGGCTTATGTCGTGCCGCGCGTGGCTAACCCAGCAGTTGGGCCGCGGGGGATTGGGGCTTTCCGCTTGGCCCAAAAGCTTGGCCGTCGTCACGAAGCGGCTGGCTCTCTGGCCCCGCCAGTTGGTGGATAAAAAAGAAAATATCTCCCGCCCCGGAAAGAGCTCCGAGCTAATGGGCCGGTGGGCGTGGCAGACGCGCAAAGGCCGGCCGACGTAGTCGGCCAGGGCCTGTAGCCGCGTCTGCCACAGCTCGGCCCCATAACCGTGGACGGTTCCGCCGTGGGCGATCAGAAGAAGATAGTCCGGGCTAACCGGAGGCCGCCTGGCCCTCTCCTCGTCCCACCAACCTAACAAAGACTCCAGGGCGAAGGCGGCCTCGTCCAGATCCGAGTCGACCACCGCAGGTCCGGGGCTTTTGACTCGCTCGTAGTGCCAGCTCTCTAAGGGTATGGCCAAATGCCTCTGGCCGCCATGCCGGCGGACCTCGGCGAACGAGACCGGATCGACGAGCTTTAAGGCGGCCTCGTCGTTGAATGGCGGCTCGACCTTCTTGGTGGCAAGACTTATGACTGGCAGCCTCTCCTTTAGGGCCAGGCCAATCTGGGCGGACAAAAAGCCGTTTTGCTCGTCGGCGACCTTCTCCCGCTGAGCCCGGAGAGCCTTGGCGCTAGCCGACCCAGAAAACGGCTGCCGGATGTAGCCGAGCTCGGCCAATAGGCCCCTAATCTCCCCTCGGGCGACCGTGAAGCCCTTTTTCCTAAGCTCTTCGAGGATGGCTAGCTCGCCGGCCTTGGTCCAAAGTCTAATCGACTTTTGGCTGTGGGTCGCGAGATATTCGATGACATCCTCTAGGGCCCTTGAGACGCTTATCTCCTCAAGGTCGGGCGGCAGGTCAGTCGGGACGTCGTTAACGCTTTCGGCCAGCCCACCGGCTGGCCCGCTTAAGTTGCGCCGTTCGCGGCCGGAAAGTTCGGCCGGCTCTTTGGCTAAAGTCTCGTCACGGCCGTCGTTAACGGCCGCTCCGTTAAAATCGGCCCTCTCGGGGCCGGGTTCTTCGTCGCGTCGGGCCAAGCCCTCGGCGGGCCTAGCTTCTATTTTCGTCTTCTTAGCGCTCAATCTAAAATCCTCAGAACGGATGGTCAATACGCCCGGCTTTTACTCCGGCCGGGACTATTCAATTACTTAAAAGGGGGCTTGCCAATCAATTTCCTTTTGACTATAATGGCCCCTGGCTTATCGATGGAGCCTCTCGGCTCGGCGTAACGCCCAACCACTAACCCCGTCAGATCTGGAAGGAAGCAGCGGTCCGTGAACCTGGGCGTGTCGTGGAGTACCGGGGGGTTCCATCGATAAGCTTTTTTTGGCCTTCGCCTTAGCGGCGACGGCCCCTTAGCCTCGATAGGCCCTCCCGGCCTGTTCCTCTCCCGCCGCGAGGCCTTTTGGCCCTCGCGGCCTAAGGCCCTTTCGTGGCGTTTCGCCCCAAAAAAGGCCCTCCTCACGATTCTCTCTCCCCCAGAAACCCCATTAGCCACTTAGCTCCCCGCGGCCTAAGCCCTATCGACCCAAAGAGCCAACCTCGCTGGCCAGCGGCCATAGCCCTATTTGCCCCAAAAAGCCAACCTCGCTGGCCAGCGGCCATAGCCCTATCGCCCCAAAGAGCATTTCTAACCCCGGCCAGCCTATCGCCCTAACGAGCTTTCGCCCGGATCGCCATGACGAAAAAAGCCAGGATTTCGTTCCTGGCTTTTTTCGCGAAAAGACGAGGCCCTTTAGGCCCAGGCGACCAGGCCCATGACGAAGGGGTTGCCCAGCTTTTCCCGGCTAGCGGTGACCCGAGCCGTGTAGCCGAATCGGCCGGCCTGGCGACAGTCGATCTTGGCCGCATAGTTCCAGATTCCGCCATCCTGGCCGGTCGGGGTCATGGAGGTGATTTCCCGGTCGATGAATTCCCCTTGGTGGTCCATGGGCCCGTAGTAGATCTCCACCGTCACGTCCTCCGGGCTTAGGCCGCCTAAGCGGACCTTGGCGCTTAAGTCGACCGACTCGCCCACGGTCTTGGCCTCGCCGGCCACCCCGGACAGCTCCAATATGGCCACGTCGGTCCAGCTGGTCATGAGCTTATGCCGCCAGGCGGCCTGCTCGGCGGCGGCCTGGAAATTGTTGGAGATCAGATGGTTGTAGCGGTTCGAGCACTGGCGGTAAAACCGCTCGAAGTAGTCGCGGACCATGCGGTGGGAGCTAAACTTGGGCACCAAGTCCCTGATGCTGGCCCGCATCATCTCGCACCAGGCCAAAGGAATGCCGTCCACAGTGCGGTTGTAGAAACTGGGGGCCACCTGCTGCTCCAAAAGGTTGTAGAGGGCCTGGCTCTCGGTCAGGTCCTGGAGCTCTTGATTGGCCTCCTCCTCCCCGCTGCCAATGGCCCAGCCGTACTGGGGGGCGTAGCCCTCGTCCCACCAACCGTCTAGGATCGAAAGGTTTAAGACCCCGTTGGCCAAGGCCTTCATGCCGCTGGTCCCGCAGGCTTCCAGTGGCCGCCTGGGGTTATTGAGCCAAACGTCGCAGCCGGAGGTCAAAAGACAGGCCAGGAAGATGTTGTAGTTCTCGATGAAGAGGATGCGGTTGCTGAAGCGCTCTTCTCTAGAGTAGTGGATGATCTTCTTGATGAAAGCCTTGCCGTCGTTGTCCTGGGGGTGGGCTTTGCCGGCCACGATGATCTGGATGGGCCGCTCGGGGTTGTTTAAGATCTTGTCCAAGCGGTCGGGGTCGGAAAAGAGGAGGGTGGCCCTTTTGTAGGTGGCGAAGCGCCGGGCGAAGCCTATGGTTAGGGCGTCGGGGCTAAAGATCTCCATGGCCCGCTGCAGGCTGGAGGCCGGGGCCCCTTGCCTTTTGAGCTGGCGAAAGAGGGCTCGACGGGCGAAAGCCACGAGACGCTCGCGGGAGTGACAATGGGCCCGCCACAGCTCGGAGAGGGGGATCTGGTTAATGAACTGCCAGATGTGCTCGGGATCCGGGTCTTCCTTCCAGTCCTGGCCTAAGTAGCGGGTGTAAAGGCGGGAGATCTCCCTTGAGGCCCAAGAGGAGACGTGGATCCCGTTGGTGACCGAGTCGATGGGGGTGTCCTCCACCGGGGTCTTGGGCCAGATGCTCTGCCACATGCGGCGGCTGACCAGGCCGTGGAGCTTGCTGACCCCGTTGGCGAAGGAGGCCAGGCGCAGGGACAAAGGGGTCACCCCGAAGGGCTCATGCTCGTCGCGAGGGTTGACTCGGCCGTAGCCCAAAAGGACCGGCCAGCTGAGGCCCAGCTCTTTGCCGTACTCCTCTAAGTAGGCCCGGGCCAGGTCTGGGTGGAAGGTGTCGTTCCCGGCCGGAACCGGGGTGTGGGTGGTGAAGACGGTGGAGGCTTGGACCACCTCCCGGGCCGCGTCGAAGGACAGGCCATTCTCCTTTCTTAGGATGTTAATCCTCTCCAAGGCCGAAAAGGCGCTGTGGCCCTCGTTCATGTGGATGACCGTGGGGGTGATTCCCATGGCCTTAAGAGCCCTGACCCCGCCCACGCCCAAGACGATCTCCTGACGGATGCGCATCTCCCGGTCCCCGCCGTAGAGCTGGGAGGTGGTGGCCCGAATGTCCGGGGGGTTCTCGTCTAAGTCGGTGTCCAAAACGTACAAGGGCACCCGGCCGACCAAGATCCGCCAGACGGCCACGGCGGCCTGGCGCTCCTTAAAGCGGACGTAGACCTTCACTTGCTGGCCGTTTTGGTTTTTGACCGGCTCGACCGGCATGGAGTCGAAGTCGTTGTTCGGGTAGTTCTCCATCTGCCAGCCGTCGTTGTTGAGGTATTGGGCGAAGTAGCCTTCCTGGTACAAAAGCCCCACCCACACCAAGGGGACGTTCAGGTCCGAGGCCGACTTTAGGTGGTCACCGGCCAAGATTCCTAAACCCCCGGAATAAATGGGCACGCAGGTGGTCAGGCCAAACTCGGCCGAAAAATAAGCCACGCAGGTCCGACCCTGGTCAATGGGCGGGGCGCTCATGTAAAGATCGAAGCGGTGGGCTATTTCCTCCAATTGGGAGACGAAGCCAGACTCTCGTTCCAGCTCGTCCAGCCGCTTTTGGTCGACCAAGCCCAAAAGGACCACGGGGTTATGGCCCGACTGCTCCCACAGCTGGGGGTCGACGCGCTGGAAAATGTCCCGTATCTCGCTCTGCCAGCTGAAAAAGACGTTGTAGGCCATCCGCCTTAGCGGGGTAAGCTTCTCCGGCAACCTGGGGACGACTTTAAATTCCTGTTTGGCTTTCATTCGTTACTCCTAAAGCCGAAAGATACCGCCTCGCCAATACGGCCGAGACTTAAGGGTCCAGCGAACGAGGCCCTTGGCCTGGTCCCCCAAAAAACCAAAAAAGGGAAGCCCGAGCCAGCCTTCCGAAAGGATTCCGAAAGGGTTTAAGGCGTTTAGGGGAAAACCGAAGAGGGCCATGGCCTAAAGGGCCAGGCCAGTCTGGTAAACCCAAAGTCGGCCCAGGCCGTTAAAATTAGCCCGCGGGCCGAAACCGACCCCCCTAAAGGGGCCAGAGAAAAAACCGTAAGGAATGAAGGCCGCTTGACTTGAAAAGGTCTCCCCGCTTCCTTGTAGGCGATTTAATGTTCGTATTTTACCGCTAAATCAAGATAATTCCAAACGTTATTCCTCTGGCCTCCTCCTCGCCAAAGAGCCTTAAGCGCCCGAAAAAACGCAATCGGCCTGATTGTTTAGCCTTTTGGGGCCTTTTGGAGCGCCTATAAAGGCCAATTCCCTTAGGGTTAGGCCGCGGCCAGGCCGCGTCTGACCCTGGCCTTTAGCCTCCGGCGCCGCCCCTTTTAAGGCCGTAAGGCTGGCGCTTAAGCCAAAAAAACCAAAAAAAGCCCGAAAAGGTCCCCCCAAGGGCCAAGGGCTAGCCAAAACCAGGCCTAAACGCCCCCCTCGGCCCTGGCCTAAGGCCCCTTTTTGGCCTTGGCCTTAGAGGCCCAAGGCCCGTTTAGGGCTCTAAAAGGCCCTAAACGTCCTTATGGGCCTGGCCCGACCCTTATAACCCTAAAGGCTTCGCTGATCTTAATGGCCCCTCTTGCCCTAAAGACTTCGCTGACCTAAAAGGCCCCGCTTACCTTAAAGGCCCCGCTTACCCTAAGAGCTTCGCTGAC
>JAITIH010000212.1 GCA_031279525.1 Deltaproteobacteria bacterium
TTTCGTCGTCAATCTGAAAAAAATCCATTTTTAATATATACTGACCAATTGGAACCATTATTTTTCCTTTTTTGGCCCAAATTTTCGTGAGGCCTAAGTCTGGCCCCCTAAGGCCAAGGCCCCTTTTTGGGCCCCTCCTCCCTTTACGCCATATTAAGGCCGTCTTTGGCTTGTTTTAGGCGCCAAGAACGTGTAATATCTCTTTTCAAATCGTCCCAGGCCTTTTCGCGTGGGGTTGTTCCAAGGAAAAGGGCTAAGCTCTTAAAGTGCTGATTTTAACTCGTAAAATAGGCGAGACCGTCGCCATTGGCGACGACATCAAAGTGCGCGTGGTCGACGTAAAAGGCCACCAGGTGCGCCTAGGCATTTCCGCGCCCATAGAGTGGGCCGTCCACCGCGAGGAGGTCTTCCTCCGCATCCAAGAGCAGAATATCCAAGCGCGCAACCCGGACGCCTTGGACCTGGAAAAGGCGGCCAAGTTGTGGGGGGCCAAGCCTGGCCCCAAAAAGCCCTAAGAAAATGGACCCTTTCAATCTATGATCAAGATCAACACCGACAGATTTGGGGGCATGGAATTTTCCGAGGACTCGATTATCCGCGTCTTGGGCGGGATCATCGGGTTTCCAGACCTGATCGAGTACGTCCTAATCCAAAGGCCCAACGACGCGCCCTTTTACTGGCTGCAATCCGTCGACGACCCGGCCATGGCCCTGGTCCTGCTCGACCCCACGATATTTAAGCCCGACTATCGGCCCAACTTGCCGGATGGCCTTAAAAACGAGCTAAAGGCCAAAGACGAGGAAATTACGCTCTTTTCCATAGTGACCATTCCCCAAGGCCGGCCCCAGGACATGACGGCCAACCTTTTAGGCCCCTTAGCGGTCTGCCCTCAAAGCCACCTGGCCCGGCAACTGGTTCTGGACGATCGAGTCTACGCCCATCGCCACCCCGTCCTCGGCTGAGCCCATGCCCGGAGAAAACCAAGAGCTAAGGCGTAAGTTCCTAGCCCATCTCGGCTTTTCGCGCCGCTCCAAGCACACCGTCAGGGCCTACGGGATCGATCTGGCCCAGTTCGAGGCGAGCTTAGGGTCAAAGTCTTTTCTAGCCGCGACGGCCCAAGACGTCCGGGCCTTCGCCTTTAGCCAAAGGGGCCACCGGGGCAACCTCTCCATCGGCCGGGCCTTATCGGCGGTCAGCTCCTTTTACGACTGGCTGATCCAAGAGGGCCTGGCCGAGGTCGATCCGACCGCGGCGGTCCAGCGCCCCAAGGCGACCCAGAAAAAGCCCCTCTTCCTTACTTACGTCGAGGTCTTGGATCTTTTGGAAGGGCCCGAGGCTCAAGACGACCCCCAAGGCCCGGCCCCAAAGGCTCAGCCCGAAGGTCTTAAGGAACGGCCCGAAGGCCTTAAGGCCCAGGCTAAGGGCTCTCAAGCCGCCCCAACGGCTCCCCTGGCCCCAACCGGCGCCGAGGCCCCTGGCCTTTCGAAAGGCCAGGCGGCTAGCCGCCCTAAAGCTAAAGCTCACGCTAAGGACGAGGGCCCTAACTCCTTAAGCGACCCCATCGTCGCGGCCCGGGACCAGGCCGTCTTGGAGCTTTTATACTCCTCAGGCCTAAGGGTCGGGGAGCTCGCCGCCCTAGACGTCGGCGACCTTAAAATCCCCCAACGCAGCGTCCACGTCCGCGAGGGCAAAGGGGCCAAGGACCGGCTGGTCCCAGTGGGCGTCCCGGCCCTTGAGGCCTTAAAGGAATGGCTGGCCCAAAGGGCCAGCTTGCTTGACCCCCAAAGGCCGACCTCGGCCTTGTTCGTGGCCAAAAGGGGCGGCCGCCTAGGCGTTCGGGAGGTCAGGCGGCTTTTGGACCGGCGCCTGGCCCAGTCCGGCTTGGACGGCGGTTACCACCCCCACAGCCTAAGGCACAGCTTCGCGACCCATCTATTGGCCGAAGGGGCCGATTTGAAGGCCATCCAAGAGATGCTGGGCCACAAAAGCCTAGAGGCCACCCAACGCTACGCCCATCTGAACCTAACCGCCCTAAGGGAGGCCTACAAGGCCCACCCTCGGGCTAAATAGAGCATAAGGAGACGCCTTTGAGACCACATCGCGACCAGACGACCCGCGGCACGACTATAGTTTTGGTGCGCCACGATGGCCAGGTGGCCATCGCCGGCGACGGCCAAGTTTCTTTAGGCCCAACCATATTAAAAGGGACGGCCAGGAAGGTTCGGCGCCTTCACCAAGACAAAATCGTCTGCGGCTACGCCGGGGCCACGGCCGACGCCTTGACCATCCTAGAGCGCTTCGAGGACCAGCTGTCTAAATACAGCGGGCAACTGATCCGGGCGGCCGTGGAGCTGGCCAAAAACTGGCGCATGGACCGGAATCTTAGGCGTTTAGAAGCCGTCTTATTGGCCGCCGACCGCGAGGTCAGCCTCATGATTACCGGCTCGGGCGACGTCTTAGAGCCCGACGATCAGATCATGGCCATTGGCTCAGGCGGGTCTTACGCCCTAGCCGCGGCCAGAGCCATGGTCCAAGAGGCCCCGAGCCTTACCGCCGCCCAGATCGCCGAAAAATCCCTTCGGATCGCCGGGCAAATTTGCGTTTACACCAACGACCAGATCCTAGTGGAGACCCTGGACAAGGGCCCCCAGGAAAACTAACCCGCCATTTGGAAGAAAGACATAATGAAAGTTTCGACAAACAAGGGCAATTCCGACTCCCTTAACCTCACCCCTCGGGAAATCGTCGCCGAGCTGGACCGCTACATCATCGGCCAAGGCAACGCCAAAAGGGCCGTGGCCATCGCCCTCCGCAACCGCTGGCGCCGACTTATGGTCCCAGAGGAGTTTCGCGAGGAGATCTCTCCTAAGAACATCATCATGATAGGGCCCACCGGGGTGGGCAAGACGGAGATCGCCCGTCGGCTGGCCAAGCTCACCCGCTCGCCCTTCATTAAGGTGGAAGCCTCCAAATACACCGAGGTCGGCTACGTGGGCCGGGACGTGGAGTCGATGATCAGGGAGCTTATGGATCTGGCCGTGAACATGGTCCAGTCCGAGGAAAAAGAGAGCCTAGCCGCCAAGGCCGCGGAGATGGCCGAGGATCGGATCATGGACCTTTTGCTCCCTGGCCTTAAGCAGTCCGATCTTTTTGGCGAAGACGAGGCCCAAGGCCGCAAGACCATGGCCCAGACCCGCCAGAAGCTGAGGAAAATGCTGCGCGAGGGCCGCCTGGACAACCGGTCGGTGGATCTGGAGGTCGAGCAGTCCAACCCGCCCATCACCAGGATCTTCACCAACATCGGCATGGACGAGATGGAAAAGAACCTAAACGAGGCCATGAGCCAACTCTTTCCCCGCAAAAGCCATCGCCGCCGGGTCAAAGTCAGGGAGGCCCGGGACATCTTGACCCAAGAGGAGGCCAACCGCCTGGTGGACATGGACAAAGTCGTGGCCAAGGCCAAGCTGAGGGTCGAGCAGTACGGCCTCGTCTTTATCGACGAGATCGACAAGGTGGCCGGCCCGCCCAACAAAAACGGCCCGGACATCAGCCGCGAGGGGGTCCAGCGGGACCTTTTGCCGCTGGTGGAAGGCTCGGTCGTTCCGACCAAGCACGGGCCGGTTAAGACCGACCACATCCTGTTTATCGCGGCCGGGGCCTTCCACGTCTCCAAACCCAGCGACCTCATCCCCGAGCTTCAGGGGCGGTTCCCCATCCGGGTGGAGCTGACCTCCTTGTCCAAGGAGGACTTTATCCGCATATTGACCGAGCCCCGCAACGCCCTGACCATCCAGTACAAAAAGCTCTTAGAGACGGAAAACGTCAAGCTGGAGCTGACCCCGGAGGCGGTGGAGGAACTCGCGGCCATGGCCTTTCGGGTCAACGAAAAGCAGGAAAACATCGGAGCTAGGCGCTTGGCCACCATCATGGAGACCTTACTGGACAAGATCTCCTTCGACGCCCCGGACATCGCCCCGGCCGAGTTCACCATCACCGCCGAGTACGTCCGAGAGCGCCTAGCCGACATGGTGGAAAACACCGATTTGACCCGCTACATTCTTTAGGGCGCATAGGAGCTGGCCGCCGGGCTCCCCTTTTTTGGCCCTTTGGGTTTCCTAAGGAGCCTTTTGCGTCATAAGGGGCCTTTTGGGAACCTGGGGCCTTTTTAGGAA
>JAITIH010000300.1 GCA_031279525.1 Deltaproteobacteria bacterium
GGATAGATCATACATACCTCCAGGGACCAAATCCGCCCTGGCCGCCCTACTAGAGAGGGCCCAAGAGCCGCTTACGGGCCGTTATTTCTCCTCGAATTGATCCTTACCAGCCCCGCAAACGGGGCAAGCCCAGTCCTCGGGGACTTTAGCGAAGAGGGTGCCGGGAGCCACGCCGTTGTCAGGGTCGCCCTGAGCCGGATCGTATACGTAACCGCAAACTATACAGACGTGTTTGGTCATGATAAACTCCATAATTAAACATTTAACGCAAATAAAAAACAGACAATGTAAAGCCGACGTAAAAGTCATCGGTTTAATCGCCTAAACAAAGGAAATTATTGGCGAAAAAAGTTTCGTTTGGCTAGCGTTGAGGGAAAATGCCATAAGGCCTTAAACCTATGGCGAAATCACGCGCTAAAAAGTTTTTTCTCGGCCGATTATGTGGCTAATCGCCTTGAGAAAAACCTAAAAAAATTAACAAATGCCTTTAATCGCCTGGGTTGGCCTCGCGAATTTTATGACGGCTTATTTCAGAAGTTTATGCCATAAACCCGCGCAAAGCAAGGCGAATTTGTCATGAAGCGAAAAAAATTGACGCTGCTCCCGCTTTTAAGCGGTTAGCCTCGGTCCAGCGGCCTTAGGGCCTTAAAGGCCTGAGCCTAGCCGGTTAAAAGGCTAAAAAGCGCTCTTAAAAGGATCGCCTTAATTTTTAACGATCTAAATAACGGTAATTTAAATTGATTAATTTTAATCTTGACCGGTTGGTGATCGGAGGCGTAAAATGTTAAAGGCCAATAGGCCCCGGGCGATTAAAGGGGGCGTTAGTTCATTATACCAAAAAAAACCCTAAAGGCCCCAATCCGTCGACGCGCCCTAATTGGCGCGCGAAAGCCGGGGCTTTTAAAGTTATTTAGAATCAATAAATAAAGATCGCCATTGGCGGCCAGGGACGCGAAAATTTCGGGCGCTTAAGGCGAATGGAAGGAAGTCGTGGCCGAAAAAAAGTTAAAAATGATCGTGGGCTTAGGCAATCCCGGGGACAAATACAAAAACACCCGCCACAACGCCGGCTTCATGGTCGTGGGCCTTTTCGCCGAGAAGCTGGGCTTAGCCGAGGCTAGGACCAGCTGGCCTAACCTTTTGGCTTGGGGCAAGACCGAGGGCCAAAAGGTCCTTTTGGTCTGGCCCCAAACCTTCATGAACAACTCCGGTCCGGCGGTCAAGCGAGTCTTGGATTACTATAAGATAAGCCCCAGCGATCTTTTGGTGGTTCACGACGAGATGGACCTGCCGGTGGGCCGGCTGAAATTTTCCCGGGGCGGCGGCTACGCGGGCCACCGGGGCGTTCAGTCGATCTTAGAGGAGATCCCTCAGGACTTCGACCGGCTGCGTTTTGGCGTGGGCCGCCCGACCAAAGGGGACCACTTTAAGGAAAAATCCATGGATTACGTCCTGTCCCCTTTTTCCAGCCTGGAAAGCCAGGCCGTGGACGAAACCTTAAATAAGGCCGCGGGCCTGATTGAGGTCTGGGCCGTCAGGAACCTGGCCGCGGCCCAAAGGCTGGGCAACCGGTCCGAGAAACCCCCAAAGCCCGAAAAAGAGGCCCTTACGGCCGACGAAGACCTAAAGCCAGAGGCCGCGGGCGAGGCGAAAGCCAAAAAAGAGCCAAAGAACGCTCTGGCCCAATGAGCCTAAGCCCTAAAGGCGAGCTTAGCCCCATTTTATGGGGGACCGGGGCCAAAGGCCGGCCAAACGCCAAAAAGGCGCCGCGGTCAATCGCTAAAGTCGCCGTGACCAATTAATTAAAGCGCTTTGTTGTATTTAACAAGGCGCTTTAATTATATAAATAGCTCGTTTTATGGGAAATTGATGGATTCTTTGATTTCGGCCGGGGTGGCCACGGCCGTCCCGACTTTACCCACCACCACGCCGGCGGCCAAGGCGGCCAGCTCGGCCCCTTCCATGAGGCTGGCCCCGGCGGCTAGGGCCGCGGCCATGACCCCCATGACCGTGTCCCCGGCCCCGCTGACGTCGTAGACCGCCCGGGCTCGGGTGGGCAGGTGGATGGCCTGGCCCGAGTTAAGGAGTAAAGTCATGCCCTCCTCGCTGCGGGTGACCAAAAGATTCTTGACGCCGTGCCGGGCCATGAGCCCAAAGCCGGCCGCGGCTATGCCGTCGGAGTCGGTTTTGGCCAAAGGCCGCCCCGTGGCCATGGAGAGCTCGTGGCAATTGGGGGTGACTAAGGTCGCCCCGCGGTAGGGCTCGTAGTCGACGCCTTTGGGGTCGACCACCGTGGGCCGGCCCGCCTTTTGGGCCAGGTCGAGGGCGAAGGCCGCGACCTCCGGGCTTAGGACCCCTTTGCCGTAATCGGACAAAGCCACCGCCTTAACCTTTGGCAGGGCCTTTTCGATTTCCGCCCGATAAAGGGCGGCCACGGCGGGGCTTAAGGGCTCGGTCGACTCCTCGTCGTAGCGGACCACCTGCTGGATGCCGGCTATTAGGCGGGTTTTGACGGTGGTGGGGCGGTCGGGGTCGGCCAGAAAGGTTGGGGTTAAGGGGCTTAGGGCCGCGGCCAGGAGGCTTTTTAATTCCTGGCCCGGGCCGTCGTCGCCGACTAAAGCCACGGCCAGGGCCTTGACCCCTAGGGCGGCTAAGTTTTTAGCCACGTTGCCCAAGCCGCCAGGCATGACGGCCCGCCTTTGGACCCGGACCACCGGGACCGGGGCCTCGGGAGAGAGGCGATCGGCCGTGCCGTAAACGTAGCGGTCCAGCATGAGGTCCCCTAGGCACAAGACTTTGGCCTGGGGCAACCTGGCCAAAAGGTCTAGGGCTTGGGTCAAAGAGGGTTTTGGGGTCATGGCGCCTTTAGCCTCGGCCCGCGCCAAAGGGCGGGGCCTGAGTCAGGCAGCGAACCTCCCCGAAATAGCCTATGGCCTCCTTAGCCGAGTTCAAAAGGGGAGCGGAGACCTCCAGGCTTTGGTCCAGCCGGTAGTAGGCCTCGCCTTGCCCGTCCAAGACGCCCAGCCAAACTTGGGGCGAGCGGGGGCCTTTGGGCGTTAAAATCGGCTTCAAAAAGGCGGCCACCTGGCTCAGCTCCTCTAAGGGAGCCCGAAAATAAAGGGATTTAACCCGTTTGGCGAGGGCCGTATCTAAAGGCAGCATCTCGTCGACCGTGATCTTAGAGCCGAAGCGCTCGTCGCCGGGCTCCAAAGAGCCAGACAGCCAGACTAGGGCGTCTGACTCTAAGGCCGTTCGGCATTTGGCGAGGCTAGAGTTCCAGACGACGAGGTCAATGGAGTCGTCCAGATCCTCTAAGGCGGCAAAGGCGAAATCTCTTTGGTTTTTGTCCTTTCTTAGGATGAGTTTGATCAGACGGCCGGCCAAAAAGACTGGGGTTCTGGCCTGGGAGAACTTGGCCTGGGCGATGGTCGTCGAGCTAAAGGCCTTGATGGCCGCCGAGTAGGGGGCTAAAGGGTGGCCGCTTAAGTAAATGCCTAAGTAAGTTTTTTCGCGGTTGAGAATTTCCTTTCGGCTCATGGGCTCAACCGAGGGCCAGCGGGCGGCCTTAGGAGGTTCCACGACCGGCAAAGCGTCGAATAGGCCGATTTCGGGCTTCTTTTTGCCCTTGCCTTTTTGGGCTTTTATGGCCTCGGGCAGGGCCGCCATCATGACTTCCCGCTCGACCCCGGACTGGTCGAAGGAGCCGGAGAAGATCAAGGCCTCCATAGTCCGGCGGTTAACCTTGCGGGAGTCGACCCTTTGGCAAAAGTCGAAGAGATCCTTAAAGGGCCCGCCCTCGACCCGGGCGGCCACTATGTCTTCCACCGCGCCCTGGCCCACGCCCTTAATGGCTCCTAAGCCGTAGACTATTTCGCCGTCGACCACCGTAAAAGGGTAATCCGAGGCGTTGACGTCCGGGGCCCTAACCGTCAGCCCCTCCCGCCGGCAGTCGTCGATGAAGCGGCCAAGTTTATCGTGGCGATCCATTTCCGAGGTCAAAAGGGCGGCCATGAACTCGGCTTGGTGATGGGCTTTAAGCCAGGCCGTCCAGTAGGCCAAAACGGCGTAGGCCAAAGAGTGCGACTTGTTAAAGCCGTAATGGGCGAACTTGGCCATGGACTCGAAGACATCAGTGGCCTTGGCCTTAGGTAGCCCCCTTTCGACGGCCCCGTCGATAAAGGCCACCTTCATCTCGGCCATTTTAGCCGCGTTTTTTTTGCCCATGGCCGCCCTTAAGACGTCGGCTTGGGCTAAGGTGAAGCCGGCCAGGACTTGGGCTAGGCGCATGACCTGCTCTTGATAGACGATGACCCCGTGGGTTTCCTTTAAAAGCTCGTCGGCCTGGGGGGCTAAGGAGGGCGGTTTTTGGCGGCCGTGGCGGACGTCGACGTAAACGTCCACGTAGCCGCTCTCAATGGGGCCGGGCCGGTAGAGGGCCAAAAGGGTGGAAATGTCCTCTAGGGTTTTGGGCTTTAAATTGACCAAGACCTTGCGGATGCCCGCGCTTTCCAGCTGGAAGACCCCGTTGACCTGGCCGGACTGGAGAAGGGCGAAGGTCTTTGGGTCGTCGAACTCCATTTCCTCGAGATCGACCGCCTCGCCTTTTTTGGCCAATAAAGCTAGGCAATGCTTAATGAGGGTGAGGGTCTTCAAACCTAAAAAGTCGAATTTAATTAGGCCGTTTTCCTCCACGCCCTTTAGCTCGTATTGGGTGATGGCCTGGGCTTTTTGGCCAGTTTCCTCGGCGTGCCGGGAATCTCGGCATAAAGGCAAGTACTCCATTAGCGGGCGGTCGCCGATGACGACTCCAGAGGCGTGGACCGAGGCGTGGCGGGGCAGGTTTTCCAAAAGGCGGGCGTAATCCAAAAGGGATTTCACTCGGGGGTCGTTTTTCTCCAATTGGGCGAGCCTAGGTTCCATGGCTATGGCCGAGTCGATGGGAATCCCTAAAACGTTGGGGACTAGCTTGGCGATGGAGTCGGTTTCCCGGACGTCCATGCCCAAGACTCGGCCTACGTCCCTAATGACGGCCTTGGCCTTCATCTGGTTTAGGGCCAAGATCTGGGCCACGTACTCGCGGCCGCCGTAGGCCTCGGCCACGTGGCGGATGACCTCGGCCCGGCCCTCGGCGCAGAAGTCCACGTCCACGTCGGGCATGGTTTCTCGTTCCGGGTTTAAAAAGCGCTCAAACAGTAAACCGTAGCGAATTGGATCGACCCCAATGACCCCTAAGGCCCAGGCCACTAGGCTGCCGGCCGCCGAGCCCCGGCCCGGACCGACCATGACCTCGTGGCTTTTGGCCCACTGGATGAAGTCGGCCACGATGAGAAAGTAGCCCGGAAAGCCCATTTGGTTTATGACCTTAAGCTCGTAGTCGAGCCTTTCGGCGTACTTGGCCTTATCGCTCTCGGCAAGGGCCTGGCCCCGCTCGGCCATCTTGGCCAAGCGAGCCTCCAAACCCTCTTTGGCCAGCTCGATTAAGCGGCCCTCGGCCGTTTGGCCCTCGGGCAAGGGGACGGTGGGGAAGTGGTAGGATTTTTTCGGGAACTCTAGATTGCAGGAGTCGGCGATTTTCAAGGTGTTGGCCAAAGCCTCGGGGCAATCGGCGAAGGCCTCGGCCATCTCCTGGGGCGATTTAAAGTAAAACTCTTCCGACTCCATGCGCATCCGGCGCTCGTCGGTTAGCTTTTTATGGGTCTGGACGCATAAAAGGACGTCGTGGGCTTTATGGTGCTCCTTTAAAAGGTAATGGCAGTCGTTGGTGGCCACGAGGGGCAGGGAAGTCGCCATGGCCAGCTCCTTTAAGCCCTCGTTAACTTGGATCTGTTGTGGAAGGCCGTTTTCCTGCAATTCCAGGTAAAAGCGATCCTTAAAAATGGACGAGTACTTATTGGCGATCTCCTTTAAGCGCTCCTGGCTCGAGCCCCTTAGAATTTCCTGGGCCAATTCCCCCTGAAGGCAGCCGGAAAGGGCCACGATCCCCTCGCTATGTTCGGCCATCAGCTCATAGTCGACCCTGGGTTTGTTGTAGAAGCCTTCTAGGTTGGCCAGGGAAATGAGGCGGCACAGGTTCCGGTAGCCGGTCAAGTTTTGGGCCAACAAAATGAGGTGGTAGCGGCTTTCGTTTTGGTCCCGGGCCAGGCGGCCGTGGTTGGCCACGTAGGTCTCCACCCCTAAGATGGGCTTGACCCCATGGGCTTTGGCGGCCTGGTAAAAGGCCCATAAACCCATCATCTGGCCGTGGTCGGTCAAGGCCACGGCCGGCATGCCCATCTGGGCGGCCGTTTTGACCAGGTCCTCGACGCGGATGGCCCCGTCGAGGAGGCTGTAGCAGGAGTGGACGTGAAGGTGAACGAAAGACATGGGGGGACAACTCCGGCCAATTGCGCCAATAAAGGCGATGCGCTAAGGCCGCGCGCTTATTTTGGGGAGCCTAATCTTCTAGAAACAGCCCCCTTCCGTTTCTTTTATTTCGCGGTTTTGGCCGTAACTGAACGCTTTTTGGTTAATTCGAGTCTAGGCGGTAGTTGGGGGCTTCAGATCGGAAGAGCACACG
>JAITIH010000348.1 GCA_031279525.1 Deltaproteobacteria bacterium
CCTGGCTAATATCCTGGTCCAGCTCGGCCACGTCCATCTGGCAGTTCCGCCGGCAGGCCCCGCAGCCCACGCAGGCCTTGGGTTCTTTGACCAGCTTTAAGGCGGTTAAAGGCCTTAAAACGTGGATTAAAGCCAAAAGGGGGCAGAAAAGGCAGTAGAAGCGGTCCTTGTAAAAGGCCCCGGCTAAGGAGACGGCCGTCACGGCGATTAGAGACAAAGAAACCCATAAGGTCACGGGGTTATCCAGGTTAATGGATAGATACTGGGTCTCGCCGGCGAAAAGGGGGAGTAGGAGCTTGCCTGGGCAGATGGAGCAAAAAGGGAGATATAGGTCGGGCGGCAGGGCTTTAGCCGAGATTAAGGGCGGGACGACGACGATTACGGCTAAAAAAACGTACTTGACCGAGCCCAAAATATTTTTAGCCTTAGGCGATAGAAGCCTTTCTCGGATCCCAAGCTTATTCCTAAGCCAGGAAAGCCAATCCTGAATTAGGCCAAAGGGGCAAACCCAGCCGCACCAGGCTTTGCCCAAAGCCATGACCAAGGCGACGAAAACGACGAACCAGCCTAAGGCCACTAAAATTTCTTTCCCCGCCGCCTGGCCGGCGAAAAGGCCAAAGCCAATGTAGCCCTGAAGCCCCATCAGATAGCAATAGCCCCCGCAGCCCGGGACGAAAGGGCAAGCGAAGCAAGGTAGGCTTGAGCCTAAGTGGATCCCGACCCGACCGCCGTACATTAATATAAGGAAGGACAGCCACTGAACGGCGTTCCTGACGCGGGCGATCCTCATGGCCCCTTAAACCTTTGGCCCTTAAGCCCAACTAAGGCCATGGACCCCAAAAAGAAGGCCCAAAAGACGGCCAAGCCCTTCTTGTAGTCCAACTGCCCGTAATAAGCCCGGTAAACCGGGAGGGAAAAAGAGGCCTGGCCAGAGCCGTCCCTATCGTAGGCCACGAAGGCCACGTCCCTTTTTCGCTCGACGTAGCCTTTTCGGGCCAGGCCATAGTCGATGGTCGAGACGTAGCGGTAAAGGCCGTTGGACTCGCCTGGGTAATTGGCCATGACGATCTGGTCCTCAAAGACTTGGACTAGCTTAGGGTTCCCGGGAAACCTCACTTCCAAGGGCGTCCCGGTCTGGGCCCGATAATAGCGATGGGCCTCGGCCAGGCTCCAAGAGGGCCAATCCGGGCCTTGGCTTAAGGGCTTGGCCGTGGGGTCGCTTAAGCCGGACTGGCCAAAGGTCGAGAGAATCGTCTGGGCGTAGGTCTCCTGGCCGTCCAAACGGCCTTTGGCCCAAACGTCCAGCCGGGCGGTTAGGCCGCTGTAGAAGACGAACTCCCTTTGCCCGGGAGCCACGGCTTTTTGGAAAAAAGTCCCCGCCCCGTACGCCCTTTGGGCCCCGCTTCTTTGATAGGGCGAAAGAAGGAAGACGACTTCTAGATCCGTCAACTCCGCCGGGCCGTTGACCATGAGGGCGCATTCAGTCTGGTGACCGCCGTCGGCGGACTGAAAGTAGCCGTTCATCCGCCACCAGATAAAGCCTCGATCGGCCCCCAAGGCCGAGGCGGGCGGCCAAGCCGCCAAAAGCCACCCTAAAACGGTCGCCGCCCCCAAAATCCGTCGCATAACGCCCCTAAATAAAAAACCCGGACCGCGCGTCAACGATCCGGGAGCCCTTTTTTCCTCGATCAAAGCCGTCGCGCCCCTTCATTCCCCTGAAGAAAACGGACGTTCCCAGGCAGGTCTTCTGGCTCATTCCCTTTTTTCGCGGCCTTCCCAACCTTTAAGGCAGTGGCTCGCTTGGCGAAAAAAGCTTTCGCCCCTTATTAAGGGACGAAGGAATACACAGCGATGGGCTCGCTCCCGGCTTTAACGGGATTCCCTATTCTCCCCGGGGCGATTAAGCCCTCGCCCCGGGACGCCTGGAAACTAACAACTATTATATATATGCGGGCGCTAGCGGCCTCCCTGCCCTTGGCCGCCCCGCGAAGAACCGCGGCGGGCCGAAAAAACGATAAATTTCAATAAGTTAAAAAAACGCCCCTAACCCTCAATCGCTTTGCGAGCGTCTTTTATAGGTCAACGAACACTTAAAGCGACAAACATAATCAAACAGGTGAGTGAAAATAAAAAATAAGCGTAAAATAAGAAAAATTACTATTTCTATTAAGCTCTTCCTTTATACGAAATTTTCGTCAAAAAAACAAGCTTTTTTCTCCGCTGGCCTACAAACGCGCCCCTTTGCCGGCGCGGCTTAGGCCCCCTAAGGGCCCCTAGGAACTCGTTTGGCCCATTTGGCTTTCCCAGCCTTGCCCTCGCCCCTCCTCGCCTCGCCGCCCTACGGCCATTCTGACCCGCCATCGCGTCGAAATTTCTCCCCTGGCCGTCTACCCCCAAAAACGCCGTTCGCGGCCAAAGGATTTTGGCTAGCCAAACCGATCGGCGCTAAATAGTGAAGCGGCGTTCACAGCAGCTAGTCTTTCCGGCTTGACGCGACCAGCGCCAAGCCTCTTATGTGAAGCAACGTTCACAGTAGACGATTTTTTATGGCTTGGCCTAACCTGAGCCACGCTGCGTTGCGAAGCGACCTTTACAGTAGCTATTTTCATAACTTACCGAAATCTATCAATAAATCTAATCGCCCCCTAAAAATTCGGCCCCAAAAATCCTCAAACCTTCTTTTCCGAGGGCGATTTAAAGGGAAAATCCAACCCTTTTAAAGCGCGGCTCGAAGTTGGGGAGCTAAATTGTGAACCTAGGCGCTCAATTTCGGGTCACTGGCCCGCCGTCTTTCAGTTAACTCTTCGAAATTAATAGATATTTTTTGCTTGGCACGGCCGTTGCTTTAAAGGAGGTCA
>JAITIH010000001.1 GCA_031279525.1 Deltaproteobacteria bacterium
TATGTCGCGCCGGGCGCGGCGTTTTGTGGGCGCGCTTTAAGCTAAACGAGCCGCCGTAGCCTTATCGGGCCTTTATCGGGGCCTTTTAGCCTAAGAATCAGGCCTTGCGCCATATGGACGCGAAAAACTGGACCGATCGCGCTTCGCCAAAAGCCTTAACCTTTGCCGATAACCTTAGCTCCCACAAAGCCTTTGGCCTTTTTGGGCCAGGGCCTTAGGTCGCCCGTCGCCTTAAGGCAGAATCTGGCGGCTGGCCGCGAGAATGGCCCCAAAGACCGGGCTGGGGACGACCCCAAGGCCCACGACGAGGATCCCTAAGGCCAGGGCCCCCAGCTGACTAAAGGCCGAGACGTTGGCTTGACCCATGGCCGCCTCGGCCGGGGACCCTTCGGCAGGTTCCTCGGTGTAGGCGTGCCGGACCAAGGAGAGATAGTAGAAGATGGCGATGGCGCTATTGACGCAGACGACGATGACGAGCCAGTCGTAGCCGACCCCCCAGGCGCTGGTCAGAAGCCACAGTTTCCCCATAAAGCCGACCGTGGGCGGTAGGCCCACCAGGGAAAAGGCCCCGGCGGCCAGGGCCAGAGCCAGGGCCGGGGAGCGCTTGGATAGGCCATTTAGGCTATCGTAGGTCAGGTTCCGGCCGTCGTTGGAGATCCGGCTAATGACCCAAAAGACCAAAAAGTTCATTAAGAGGTAGGCTAAGGCGTAGAAGGCGGCCGCGGCCAAACCCTCGGGGGTCTTGGAGACGAGGCCCACCAGGATGTAGCCGGCGTGGGCCACCGAGGAGAAGCCTAGCATCCTCTTTAAGTCCTTCTGGGCCAGGGCGGCTAGGTTGCCGTAGGTGATGGAGACGGCCGAGAGGATGGCCAAAAAGTCGGTCAGGATGTCTCCCGGGGCCAAGCCGGCGGCCAGGCGAATCAGGATGATCGCCGCGCCCATCTTAGGCAGGGTGGCCACGATGGCCGCCGTCTCGTTGCTGGCCCCTTGGTAGACGTCCGGGCACCAGAAGTGGAACGGAAAGAGAGCCAGCTTAAAAAAGACCCCGCCTAAGAAGAGGTACAAGCCTAAGGCTCCCAAAGGGTTGGCCAGGGACCAGTCGGCCTTGGTCAGTTCGCTAATGTAGGTGGTTTGCTGGCTGGCGATTATCCAGGACAGGCCGTAAAGGGCCAGGGCCGTGGCCGCGGCCCCAAAAAGGATGTACTTTAAGCCGGCCTCGGCGGCCGCTTTGGAGTCGGCCCGGACGGGTATCAAGATATACAAAGAGTACGAGGCCAGCTCTAAGGCCAGGTAGACGGTCACGAGCTCGGCGGCCGAGGAAAGAATGGTTAAACCCCAGGCCGACATGGTCAAAAAGAGAAAGTAGTCGGCCCGCTTGGGCGGGGCCAGGGTCGAAGGAGCCCAGGCGTTTAAGGTGGCCACTAAGTAGCCGCCGGCCACGACCAGCTTAAAGAACTGGGACAGGCCGTCCACCCGGTAGGCGTCGAAGAAAAGGCTCTTAGGCTCGTCAGCCATGGTCGCGGCGGCCAAAAGGGCGGCGGCCAAGGCGGCGACCACAGGGACGACGCGGGTCAAAAGCTTAGCCACCCGCTCGCCTTGGCCCTGGACCACGGTCGCCAGGAACAGAAGCAAGACGGCCCCTAAGAAAATTGTTTCCGGCCATAGATAGGCCCACTGAAAATTAAGATCGCTCATGGGTCGTCTCCCTGGCCTCAGTAAGATGCGGGTTGGCTATGGCTTTCGAAAGAGTCGAGTCTAAAAGGGCCATTTGGCCTTGGCTCAATTGGCCGGCCCCTAGCCTACGCCCGGCCTTCGCCCGGGGTTGGTGGCTAGCCAGTCGCCTGGTTTGCGGGCTTTGAACGGAACCTAAGTTTAGGCGAGCTATCGCATTTCGATCGGAGTTAAAATATTGCCCCTCGCCTGGCCCTTGGCCAGCTTCCGCGTTTTGAGCCGAACCTAAGTTTAGGATAGCTATCGCATTTCGATCGGAGTCTAAATATTGCCCCTCGCCTGGCCCTTGGCCAGCTTCCGCGTTTTGAGCCGAACCTAAGTTTAGGCGAGCTATCGCATTCCGATTGGAGCTTAGGCTTGGCCCCTCGCCCGGCCTTTGGCTGGAACTCGTCTCTTGATTAACTTCCGCGTTTGGCTCGGAGCCTACGCTTGGCGCCTCACTCGCCGGTTGGCCGAAATTGGTCTCTTGGTCAGAGCCCGCGTTTGGCTCGGAGTCTAAGTTTGGCCCCTCGCTCGCCGATTGGTCGAAAGTGGCCTCTTGGCTAGAGTCCGCGGGCGAGGCGGCCTTAGGGCTTTGGCTGGATTCCACTGGCTTTAGGTCTTCCACGGTGTAGGAGCTCGGGGCGGCCAGGGCTTTGCGGGCGTGGAAGGAGTTTAGGGCGTCTTCGACGCTGGGGGTGATGAGGTTAAGCAAACCCGTGGGGGCGAGGCCTAAGTAGATGACCAAGAAGGCCGGGAGGGCCAGGTAGGCCCATTCCCTCTTTTTGAGGTCGGCCCAGTTATGGCCGGCCGGCGAGGCCGGCTGGCCCCAGGCCAGCTTTAAGGTGACTTTTAAGATGTAGGCCGCGGCCAGCATGGCTCCGGGGGCCAGGCACAGGCCTAAGATCCAGTCTTCCCTAAAGGCCGCGGCGATGACCAAAAATTCGCCCACGAACCCGTTGGTGCCGGGAAAGCCAAAGGAGGCCAAGCCAAAGAGCCCCCAGAAAAACATGAAGGCCGGCAAGCGCTTGCCTAAGCCTAAGTTCTTGGCGATCTCCCGCGAGTGGCTGCGCTCGTAGATTGCCCCGATCAGGGTAAAGAGGGCCCCGGTGATAATGCCGTGGTTGAGCATCTGAAAGATGGCCCCGTTCATGCCCTCTTGATTGAAGACGAAGATCCCTAAAGTGACAAACCCCATGTGGGCGACGGAAGAGTAGGCGATGA
>JAITIH010000315.1 GCA_031279525.1 Deltaproteobacteria bacterium
GCCGCCTTAGCGGACCTTAAGGCCAAAAAACCTTAATTTTAGCCGTAAGGCGATGAGGATCCGCGACTTTACCCTCCCCATTAAAGGCCCGCTGAGGCCGTCAACCCATAAAAACCGCGCCATTCGACGCCGCGCCCAGAACGTAAGCCCAGCCCACAAGGCGAGCCGGCCAGTCTCAAAAAACCCGACTCGAAAACAAGAGCCAAAAATCAAACGGGCGAAAATATAGGATCGCGCGCCTAACTGGCGAAAAACTTGGCTCGCGCTTGACGGGCAAAAAGCTTGGCTCGCGCTTGACGGGCAAAAAGCTAGACGGACGAAAACCTCAGGGCCAAAAGCCAGGCGGGCGAAATCTATAGTTTCGCGCGCCACAATGGCCCCAAAACGAACAAAACAACGAAAGATCGGCAATAAATTGAACAAAAAAAACTAGGCGGACAAAAAATTGAACAGACGAAAACTTAGGTGGACAAAAAATTGAACAAACGAAAACTTAAGCGAAATAAAATTGAACGGACGAAAACTTAGGCGGAAAAAATCAGGCGAACGGAAAACCTTCACTTTTTGGCCAAAAACTAAAGGACGTTAGGCCAGGCTTAAGCCGACGGCCCCTTGAGATCGCTCTTAAAACGCCTAAAGCGACCGCTAAAAATCGAAGGCGAAATTATTTATTCTATGCAAAATATCAGAAAAAAGGGGGATTTCCCTACCCCCAGAAAAATCCATTTACGCGTTATCCCAGTTAACTCTCAGAGAGGCTAACAATTGGACGTTCGGCGCGCGTCTCGCGGACCCTTAGCCACTCCGCTAATTCCCGTTCGCGAAGGGGAAATTGAGGGGGGATCGGCGACCCGCGAAGGCCGCTTTGGCCTGGCCAAAAAGCTGGCCCGGCCGGAAGAAAGCCAAGACGACGCCCTTCGGCCGGCTAACGCCCCTTCGGCCGGGTAACGCCTCTTGCCCCCAAAAAGCGGCTTTTTTAGCCCCCTTAGGCCCTGGTCGCCGTCGCCTTTCGGCCCCGAGGCTAGGCCAGAGGCCTTAAAATAAAGCGAGCCATTCTCAAGTAAGGCGAACTTGGCCGGTGGGAACGCTCGGTCCTAGCCTAAAAAGTTAGCTCTAGCCTTTATTTGAGTCAATAAGACGCGCCCCGGGCGGGCCATAAACTAACAAGCGTTCCTTTTTCCGCTCTTTAAAATTATTATAGGCGAATAACAAATAATCCTGATATTTTGAATTAGACTTCTACCTCAAAATCTGATTTTTGTCAAACCCTCGCCGTTATGTAGGCGATAGCCCCGCCTGGGGTCCGTATATAGGCCCCCCTCGGCCAAAGCCGCGATCCCTTGAATTAGAGCCATATTTTCATTAAAATAAGCCACAAGAGTTGGCCCCGCGGCCGATCGTCGCCTCGGCCCTTCATGGGCCAATGACTTAGGCCCCCATTATTTTCCGACGAAAATGAACGAAAACGCGCCAGCGGCGCCTTAGGCCGACTCCGCTCGCCAAGATTAAATCAAAATTATTAAGGAGACCCCTGTGAACCATGACGTAAAGGACTTGGCCTTAGCGGCCAAGGGCAACGATCGCATTGAGTGGGCGGCCCAGAGCATGCCGGTCCTGGAGCTTATCAAAGAGCGCTTCGCCGCGGAAAAGCCCTTAAAAGGGATTCGCCTGGGGCTTTGTCTCCACGTGACCACGGAGACGGCCTCTTTGTGCCGGACCTTAAAAGCCGGCGGGGCCGAAGTTTACCTGTGCGCCTCTAACCCTTTGTCCACTCAGGACGACGTGGCCGCGGCCCTGGTCAAAACCGACCGCGTCCCGGTTTTCGCCATCAAAGGCGAGGACAACACGGTCTACTACCAGCATATCGCCGCGGTTTTGAACGCCAAGCCTCAGATCACTATGGACGACGGGGCCGACCTCCTTTCCACCCTCCACACCAAAAGGCCCGAGCTTTTGGGCCAGGTTCTAGGCGGAACCGAGGAGACCACCACCGGGGTCATCCGGCTTAAGGCCATGGCCCATGAAAAGGCCTTAAAGTATCCGGTCATCGCGGTCAACGACGCCTTAACCAAGCACATGTTCGACAACCGCTACGGCACGGGCCAGAGCACCATCGACGGCATCGTCAGGGCCACCAACCGCCTTGTGGCCGGATCCAACTTCGTGGTGGCCGGCTACGGCTGGTGCGGCCGGGGCGTGGCCAAGCGGGCGGCCGGCTTCGGGGCCCGAGTCATCGTCACCGAAGTTGACCCCTTAAAGGCCCTTGAGGCCCTCATGGACGGCTACGAGATCCTGCCCATGGCCCAAGCGGCCAAAATCGGCGACTTCTTCGTGACCCTGACCGGGGACATCAACGTCATCCGGGCCGAGCACTTTAAGCTCATGAAGTCCGGGGCCGTGGTGGCCAACTCCGGCCACTTCAACGTGGAGCTAGATCTACCGGGCCTCGCCAAAATCAGCTCCAACCGCCGAGTCATCCGGGAATTCGTGGAAGAGTACACCATCGAAGAGACCGGGACCCGGGTCTACGTCCTGGGCGAGGGCCGCCTGGTCAACCTGGCCGCCGCCGAGGGCCACCCCTCCAGCGTCATGGACATGAGCTTCGCTAATCAAGCCCTGGCCGCCGAGTACGTGGTCAAAAACCAAGGCGAGCTGCCCCTGTTGGTCCTTCCGGTTCCGGCCAAACTGGACCACGAGATCGCCCGCCTAAAGCTCAAGTCCATGGGCTACAAAATCGATAAGCTCACCAAAGAGCAAGTCAAATACCTAAGTTCATGGGACGCGGGCACCTGAGATCGACCGACCGACCCCAGCCGGCCCTAGGCGAGGCCCCGCTTCGCCTAAGCCGAGGCCTCATCCTGGTCGCCCTTTTGGCCCTTTTGGCCGCCGGCCTCTGGGGGCGAGGCCCTAGCCCCCTTGAGGCCCAGGGCCTCCAAGAGGACCAGAGGGCCAAAGGCCAAGGACCCGCCCCGGGCCAGCCGACTTTGGAAGCCCGTTTGGGACGGCTTAAAGCCGAGCTGGAAGGCGAGTTGGCCGGGGTCAAAGAGCAACAGATGGTCACCGCCTTGGCCTTGAAGTACGCGAGCCAGGCCTGGGCCCTGGCCGCCGAGGCCCAGGCCCTCGAGAACTCGCCCTGGTCGGCCGCCGAGAGGATCGAGTGGCTGAGCCAAGCCTGGCGAGACAAGGCCGCGCCTAGGTCTAGCCGAGAGACGGCGGCCTTAAAGCTATATTTCGAGTCTTTGGTCTCC
>JAITIH010000319.1 GCA_031279525.1 Deltaproteobacteria bacterium
ACGCCATAAAGGCGATTTCAAGCCAGGAGCAAAAACTATTGAAAAAAATTATGCCATAAAAAATTGTTCCCTGCAAGAAAAAAATCGACTTTTAACCAAAAAAATCGATATTTTTTTCTCTCGTGCGCCCCCTCGGCGCCCCCTTGAAAGATTTTTCAGCTTAAATTTTCCTCCGCCAGTTAGGATCCCTTAGGACTAATTCTGAGCTCTGTCTTTTAAAACCCCTTATGGTTAACGGCTTTCGACTTTTTTGGCCAAAAATTGACCCTCTTTCGCTGGAACGAAGCCCCCGACCTGACCAAAAATCGACGCCAAAAAAAAATTTTTAAACATTTTTTTTCATATTAAAAAAATATCAAAAAACAACCGAAAATTTTACCAGCGGCCAACCTTTTTTAGGACGCGCCCTCGTCTTGGGGTCTTTTGGGAGTCGTCGATCGCTTTCTCCCAGCCCTTGGTTTGGCCTCAATAAAACGCCTAAAGTGTGCGCTATTTCAGTAACTTATTATTTCAAACTACATATTTAGCTTAGTCGCCTCGCGACTTTCGCCGGCGACCTCAAAAATCGCCTAGCTAAGAGGGCGGCCAAGGCGACGACCCTCAAAGGTCCGGCGCCTTATGGCGGCCTAAAGGCGATTTCGCCCTTCGGCTCTTTTGCGCCTGTTTCAAATTAATACAATAAAATCAATAGGTTACCTTTTCAATGAGCTTTTTTGGCCTTGGCCCGTCCTCCCCTCTTCTGGACTGACCTAGCGAGCCAAGAGGGCGGGAGAGTTTTTACCATGGCATTACCCAAAACCTTGGCTAGAAAGGTCAGGGAGGCCTTAGCGGTCAACAAAAATATATAATAAATTCAATCACTTACCTATTCAATTGGCTTTTTCAAGTCGCCTTTGGCCTTAGCCTTAGGCTTTTTGGGGTCGCTCTAGCCCGCTTAGGCCCAAGCCCTAGGCCTTAAAGGCCTCTTAGCCCCAAGCCCTTAGCCCCTTTTCGGCCTCTTTCCGCCTGGCCGCGCTCTTTTTTCGATCTTAAAAGCCTTAGCCTTTTGGCTTTTTTAGACTCGAAAAAATGAACGCTCCATATTGGTCTAGGTCGCTCTAGGGGGACCCGAAATTTTACCATGGCAAAATTTTTGGCCTAAAATCTACGGCCTCGATTTAGTCGATAAATTTATAATTATTATTTGATAATATTTTTTAGATCTTAATAGCTTAGTTTTCTAACTTAAAATTTGGCCATCGCCCTGGCTTAAATCCCAAAACGGCTTTCTCAGGTCAATTCGCGACCAGGTTTTTTGAGGGCTCGGTTTTTCACTTTGGGATATTTTCCGGGCCAAAATCGGTCCCCGAAAGATTGGCCTTAGGCGGTTTTGACGGTCTTGGCGGCTCTTAGGCGGCTTTTGGTGGAGTTTAGGAAAATTTTAGGGTCCTTAAGGAGCTTTGGGGAGCCTTAGGGAGATTTGGGGAGATTTAGGGATCGTTGTGGAACTTTAGGGAACTTTGGCTTTAAGCCTTGGGGGCCTAAATCCAGGGCCAAAGCCAGGGAGGCGGGGGGATTTTTTGAGGAATGGGACCAGCCGGCCTAAGGGGCCGGGTCGTTTAGCGACATTAGGGAGTTTTATATTTAACTATTTGATTTTATTAAGTTATTCCTAGACAACCGAGCCTTTGGGGTTAGGGGCCCTTCTTAGGGCTTAGCGACCCTAAGGGCCCGCAGCCGTAAGGGCCGCGGGCAATTTAGAGATTGTTGGCCCTTGCCCCTGCCCTTGTTCTTACCCCTGGCCTTAGGCCATTTAGGCCGCTCGCCCTGGTTTTTTTGGCTTTATTTGGGCCTCAAGCTTCCTTAGGCGGGGGGAGGCGAGGGCGCCCCTAAGGCTAAATTAGCCTTTGATTTCAGGGACTTAAGGGCTTTTGTGGGTGATTGGCCAATGGCGCGCGTTCCCAAGACCGCTAACCGCGTTGGCCAAATTAACTATTGATTTTAGGGCCTTAGCTTTTTCGCTAAGTCTTTAACGAATAATCGCGTTTTTTAGGCTCGCCCGGTCTTAAGCGATTAACTATTAATTTCAAGGCGTTAGCCCATATCACGACCCCCTCGCGGCCCGCGTGGGCGACGGGCCTTAGGGCAAAAAAACTATTTTTACTATTAATTTCAGGATGATAGAAAAAGAGGAAAATTCGCGAATTTTTAAGGGAACCCTTTTTCCGGGTCTAGTTTAGGCTAAAGCCTCGCTAAGAGGCCAATTTGCGCAGGTAAACGGCCAGAGCCGATAAGGAGGCTGGAGTCACGCCCCGCAAGCGGGACGCCTGGCCTAGGGTCAGAGGCCTAGCCCGGCTTAGGGTCTCCACCGCCTCCCGGGATAGGCCCGAGACCCCCTTAAAGTCCAAGGTCCGGGGCAAAGCCAGGCTTTCTTGGCTGGCCAGCTTTTTGACCTCCCGCTCCTGGCGAGCCAGGTAGCCCTCGAACTTGACTTCGGTCTCTAAAGTCAGGCGAGCCGGCCCGGGGACCTGGGCTAAGGCCGGGATGGCCTCAAACAGGCTCTCTAACCGAACCGAGGGCTTTTTGAGGAACTCGGCGGCCGACGACGGCCCCTCGGCCAGGCGGTCGCTCTCGGCAAGGGGATTTTTTTCGGCCAAATCCCGGATCTGGGCGTGGCTTAGGCGCGTCTCGGCCAAAAGCTTAAAGCCCAATTGAAGGCCCGAGCGCTTTTCCGCCAGGAGCCTTAGGCGCTCAGGATCCAGCAAGCCCAGCTTCTCGGCGACCGGGGCCAGGCGCAGGTCGGCGTTGTCCTCCCTCAAAAGTAGTCGCCATTCGGCCCGGCTGGTAAACATGCGGTAGGGCTCGGTCACCCCCAGGACGGTCAGGTCGTCCAGCATGACCCCCAAAAGGGCTTGGTCGCGCCTTAGGTAAAAAGGCTCCGAGCCCGCGGCCCTTAAGGCCGCCCCCACCCCGGCCCACAGGCCTTGGGAGGCGGCCTCTTCGTAGCCGCTGGTCCCGTTGATCTGGCCAGCCATAAAAAGGCCTCGGACCAAAAGCGACTCCAATGAGGGGGCTAAAAGGGTCGGGTCGTTAAAGTCGTACTCAATGGCGTAGCCGGGCCGGGCGATGACCGCCTCCTCTAACCCCTCGATGGCGTTGATCAAGGCCTTTTGCGTGGCCGGCGACAAACCCGTGGGTAGGCCCCCGGGGTAGATCAGGCTCGGCCCGTCCGGCTCCAGAAAAACCATGTGCCTCTCGCGTTGGGGAAAGTGGTGGATTTTGTCCTCAAGCGAGGGACAGTAGCGGGGCCCGGAGCTGACCGGGTCGTCGGCGTAGATGATGGAAGTCTTAATGTTGTCCCGGACGATCCGGTGGACGCGGGGGTTGGTCCAGGTCAAGTAACAGCTGACCAAATTTTTCGGCGGGCCGCTCAAAACGGAAAAGGGCCGAGCCGTGGCGTCGCCCGGCTGCTCTTTTAAGCCTTTAAAATTGACGGTCGCGGCCAAAAGCCGAGGAGCCGTGCTGGTGGACAGGCGTCCGACCCGGTGGCCCAAGCCTCTTAAGGAGCCCTTTAGGTGGGTGGCCGGGCCTTCCCCGACCCGGCCGCCGGGCTCCGAGTCCAGGCCATGGTAAATTCGGCCGTTCCAGAAAGTCCCGCCCGTTAGGACCACGGCCCCGGCCGAAAACTCCCGGCCGTCGACGAGCCTTAGCCCCGCGGCCCGGTCGCCCTGGGCCAGGGCGCTTTCGGCCTCGCCTTCCAATAGGTCCAAGCCCGGGCTACTTTGCGCGAACTCCCGGGCCAGCCGGTTGTACTCGCCCCGGTCGACCAGATTCCGGGTGGCCCGAGCCGCCGGGCCTTTTTTCTCGCCTAAGACCCGACACTGCGTGGCCGCGCGGTCGGCCCCTAAAGAGGCGTAGCCGCCTAAGGCGTCCACTTCCCGGACCAGGCCTCCCTTAGCCGGGCCGCCGAAGGCCGGGTTGCAGGAAAGGGCCCCGATGGTCGAGAGCCTCTGGGTGACCAAAAGAGTTTTTTGGCCTAAGCGGGCGGCGGCTAAGGCGGCTTCCAGCCCGGCGTGCCCCCCGCCCACGACAATCACGTCGTAAACCACTTTCAATTCCGATTAACCATTTCAGCTTAAAAAAGGATGGAGCCAACCTAAACATTACGCCCGAATTTAGGGAGTATAGCACTTTCGAGACTCACCTCAACGAAATGGCCCAATGGTTAAAAACCCTCAATCCAGACGTCGTGGTGATGGAGAGCACTGGCGTCTATT
>JAITIH010000089.1 GCA_031279525.1 Deltaproteobacteria bacterium
CTGCGTTCGGGACGCAGGGGCCGCTGGTTCAAATCCAGTTGTCCCGACCACCTAAACTTTATGGGCCCTCGCGGCGACGCGGCGGCCGCGAGCCCGTTTTTGGCGCGCCGGGCCCGCCTTCAGCGAGGACACTCATGGCCGAAGAGGCGAAATCCAGTTTTTTGGCCAGCCGCCTGGCCAAAGCCGTCTTAGGGGCGGTCGTCGCTTTGTTCGTCTTTGGGGTCATCGTCTTTATCGCCAACTACCGCTTCCCGGTTTTTTTCGACCCGCCCAAAGCCCCCAACGACGTCTCCGGCTGGACCTTCGCCACCACCGTCATTGACATAGGCGACCAGATGTTCGACAACTGGCTGCCCAACGACCTTTTGTGGCCCACCGCCCTCATGGACAACCGCCCGAATTTCCAGTTGGGCGAGCTTGAGATGCTTAAATACACGGTTTTCCGCCTCAAAGAAAACCTCTCCCGCCTCCGCTCGTCCGACGCCATGGACCCCGACTGCTCCGAGGCCTTCACCCTCCTTAGCAACGACCCCTTAAAATGGCTCATTCCCAGCGCCGAGTCCCGCTTCAAGATGGCCATGGAGAGCCTTAAGCGCTACCGAGCCAACCTGGAAGAAGGCAAGGCCCGCTTTAGCCCCCGGGCCGACAACCTTTCCGAGCTTTTGGCTTATTACGTCTCTTTATTGGGGTCCTTAAACTCCGAGCTGGCCAAAGCCCCAGGCGAGCTTAGGCTCAAGCGGCCCGACCAGCCTGCCCCAGTCGCCCCGGCCAGTCCGGCCAGTCCAGCTAGCCCGCCGGCCCCTGGGCCAGACCCCCCGACGGCCCCGGCGGAGGCCCCGCCCCCGGCCGCCCCGGCTAAGGTCGAGTTCGAGACCGCCCGCGTCCCCTATTCCATGGTGGACGACAATTTTTACCAGGCCCAAGGGGCGGCTTACGTCTTAAGGGGGATGATGGTCGCCATCAAGGTCGATTTCCGGGAGATCTTGGAAGTCAAGAAAGCCGCCGAGATAGTGGACGACATCGTTTTGACCTTAGACCAGTCTCAGTTCGAGCCCTTGATCGTCCTAAACGGGGACATTGGCTCGATCACCGCCAATCACTCCATGGAGCTGCATTCCATCCTGGAAAACGCCCGCCAAAAAATTAACAACCTGGTGGAGATGCTCAGCCAGTGAGCCAAAAAGGGGAAAATTCGTCCCCTTTAGCCGGCCTAAGGCGGCCATAAAGGGCCCTTGGCCAGGATTAAGAAGGGCCTCTGCCGGGGCCCCGGAGCCCTTAGGTCGACTTTTCTTCGCCCATTTTAGTAGCGTTTTTTAAAACATTAATTTAATGATTTACGTTTTTATTAAAAAATACCCCTAATTAACGACCTCGCCCTGACCCCTATTTTTTCTCCCCGAAAGTTCCCGTCGCCTTGGCTTTATTGGCCTGTTATTTGCTTATAACCTAAAGCAGCCAGGCCCCTTTTGGGCTCACGACGGAATAACCTTACGGAGTTTTTTCATGAAAATAGACGCTCAACAGGCCTACAACGTCTTTCTGCGGCCCCAAGAGGCCCAGGCCCAGGCCCAATCAACCGCCTCCGCGACCGCCGCGAGCGAGTTCGCCGCCCTTTTAGGCCAAGGAGCCAAGGCCCAGGCCCCGTCCTTGGAAGAGCTGGGATCAAGCCTTCTGCCCAAATTCGACCTGGTGGGCCAGCTCCAGGCTAGCCAGGCGACTAAGGCCAGCTCCAACTCTAGCCCCTACGGCGCGGCCGAGGACATTGAGTCCTTGCTGGACCTTTTGGACAATTACGCCCAAGCCTTGGCCAACCCCCAGAAGGCCTTAAAGGATTTAGCCCCCTTAGCCGACGACCTAGAGCTCGCGGCCCAAGGGCTGGGCCAGACCAGCGAAAACCTGAGCTCCGACGATCCTTTAAAGGCCCTGACCTCCGACACGGCCTCGGTGGCCATGGTGGAGGCCATGAAGTTTAAGCGCGGGGACTATATTTAAGCTAAAAGGCTCGCCCCATGATCGAGAACCTCAACTATAACCCTTTAGGGCTCATTGGCCCCTTACGCCCCCGGCCCGAGTACCGGCCGCCCTCGACCCGAGAGGAGTCGTCTAACTCCAAAGGCGAGCCAACCGCCAAAAAAACCGCCTCGGGCCAGGTCGCGGCCAACCCTAAAGAGGCCCAAAAAATCAAATCCGAGGCGGATGGCCGCCTAAACCTGGCCACCGCCCAGTCGCTGACTAGGGAAACGAGCGAGGCGATCGCCAATCTGCCGCCGGAGGGCAGGAACGCCGGCCCGCACCGGCTCAATCCCTATTGGGGCCTGGTCTCGCCCCGTTACGTATAACGCCAGCCAATGGCTCGCTTAACTAGCTCCCTTTTTAGCCTAAGCTCCTTTTTTTTCGCCTAAGATCCTGAAAAAATATGACTAAACTAGGGGAGGCGCCTTAAACAATTTAAACAAATTGCGACGCGATAAACTTTGTCTGATAAGAAGCTGGTTTACTATCTCCACCAAGGGCAAGATAAGCCTCAAAATATTTATTACGGATGAATTTACCGTCTTGGGCGAGTTTACCAATATAAAGCCGATCGGGTCGTCAAAACCGCCAGGCCGCCAAAAGATTTTTCTGGCCCAGCCTTTGGGGAATAAGCCCCTTAGCCGCGCGAACGCGCGCCTAAAACGACGTCGCTCGGCTTTTTTAGGTCAGGGCGGCCCGGCTCGCCCAACGGAAAGCCCGGCCCTAAGGCTAAACCCCGGCCTCGTTCGCCCGAAAGCCCTTCGCCCTTGCCCCGCTCTTCGCCCTTCGCCCTAACCCCTCGACCTAGCCCTTTCCCGCTCTCCTCTATCCGCGGGGCGGCCTCCTTTGGGCCATCCATTAGGCTTTCCTATAGCCTTTTTTCGGCTCTCCCTATCGGCTCCCAAACAGGCTCTCACCAAGGCCTCGCCAAAACTCTCGCTTAAAGATCCTCCCCGCCGAACTTTCCTTCCTTTGGCCGCCGCTTCCTTTGGCCATTAAAAAGCCTTGGTTAAAGCGTAAGGCGTTTATGGCCTATAACGCTATCTTTCCAACCTTCTTTGGCTTTTTACGGAATTAACGTCGGCTAACGCCCCGCAAGAACGCCATCGCTATGGAAAATCTCGAACGTCCGTCGCTCGCTCTCGCGAGCGTGGCCTAGCTCGACTTCGAAGGCGTAACGATTTTTTTTCGTTCAGGGCTTTCGGGCCGGGGTAAATTTTTTCTCCGTAAAAGTTCAAAAACCGCGTTTTTCACGTCAATATCTTTCATCTTAAATTTGAATACATTCGCTAGAGTAATAATCTTAAGCAATGTGATAATTTTAATTTATTTTTTTAAAATAATAATTCATGTTTAATTTTAGTCCTAAAAAACTATTGTATTTATAAAATTTTCTCTGCCATATATAATAACATAACTTTTTTATTTTGATCTACTATATTATTTGACTTTAATGCGTTATTGCTGCTATTATGCCTATAGACCTGGGTTCTTTAATGTCTTAGGCGTTAGCGGTTTTGGCCAAACCGGGAATCGCCCTAACTTCCCAGGCGCGTCGCGATTTCGCGCGTCCCTGGCCTACGCGTTACCCGATAATTTATTTATCGCTAACTATTAACTAAAACTTAGATATTATAGGCAATTAGAAATTTACTTATTAATATTTTATGATCTAAGTTTATTTATTTCTATCAATTATTACATATACAGACTATAAATATTAATATATTTTATTATATACTGATCTTTTATTAAATAATATTAACCAATATGCATATAACCGGCAATTTTATGTAACCTTTCTATTCCCGCCACAAGCGGCCTTAAGGGCCGCGGGCCTTGCCCCTTGTCTCGTCGTACGGCGTTTTAGTGGTGCCTCCATGTTGAGAACGGTTATGCTTACGGTAATGATAGTCCTTTTATTTTTGATTTGGTGGGTATACGGCTCGCGTAACGTTATAAGCGTTACCCGCCAGG
>JAITIH010000110.1 GCA_031279525.1 Deltaproteobacteria bacterium
CTTCTGGCTTAAGGGCTAAGGAAGCTTCTGGCTTAAGGGCTAAGGAAGCTTCTGGCGTAAAGGCCAAAGGGGCGTTTAGCCCGACTTCCGCCGAGAGGGGAGACTCTTGCCTAAGGGCCGGGCTTACCTTAGGCCTAGCCAGGGCGGCGGGTTCGTTTAAATTGGAAGGCAGGGGAGCCAACTCTGGTGGACCGGCGGCCAGGGACGCCGATTCGCTAGGGCCAGCGGCCAGGGACGCCAATTCGCCATGGCCAACGGCTAGGGACGCCGTCTCGCTAGAGACGGCGGCTAGGGACGGGCGGTCAGCCGGCGTCTTTGGCGGGGCAACGTCCGGCGGCTTGGCCACGAGACGCCCTAGTGGACCGTTTCCGGGGATAAAAAGCCGTCCAACAGCTTGGGCAAGGCCTCAGGGCCGGCCTCTTGGTAACCTCGGACGACTTCGGCCAAATCTTTTTTCAGCTCCTCGCTTAAGTTTTTGGTCAGCTGCTCTTTTAAGGTCGCCTCGATCTCCTCGCCCGCCAAGGTCGAGTAGTTTTCCCTCAGCTCCCTAAGCCGCCCTTTGACCTCCTCGTCGGCCAAAGGCGGGGAGCTGTCTTTTTCTTTTTGCAGCTCCTCGAAATATTTGGTTAGCCCGTCGATTAAGCGCAAAAGATCCTGCCTAAAGGAGGCGATGTTGCCGGCGATGAAACCCTCGGCTCCGGCGATGGAGGCGGCCTCTAGGGCCGCGGCCCGCGCGGCCAGATCGACGGCCCCGGTCACCCCGGCTGCGCTCTTTAAGGCGTGGATGTGGACGCCGAACTCCCGGTACTCCTTGTTCTCTAGGGAGGCGTTAAGATTGGTTAGGGCGATAAGGGCGTCTTTGCGGAAATAATCCAAGGTCGTGAGATAGGCCTCCCTTTGGCCGTTGGCCCTAGACATGCCCAAAGTCGCGTCTAGGCCCTCTAAGTTCGGCAAAGCTAGGGCGCTGTTGGCCAAAAAGACCTTCTTTTCGTCGTGGGATTTGACTTTTTCTTGCTTTTCCAAGGGGATCCAGCGCAGGAGTATGGCGTTTAAGGCGTTGGTCTCGATGGGTTTTACCAAAAAGTCGTCTAGGCCAAGACTTAAAAACATCTCCCTGGTCCCGGCCACGGCGTTGGCGGTCATGGCCACGATGGGCAGCTTTCGGTGCTTGCTGGAAAGGGCCCGGATCTCCCTGGTGGCCTCGACCCCATCCATGCCCGGCATCATGTGGTCCATGAAGACGATGTCGTAGTCGCGGTTCTGGGTCATCCGGATGGCCTCCTCCCCGCCGCGGCAAAGGTCGAGCCGCATGCCGTAGGGGTAAAAGAGCCCCTCGGCGACCATAAGGTTGGTGGGCAGATCGTCGACGATGAGGACCCTGGCTTTGGGGGCGGTGAAATTGGCGCTGACTTGGCCGCGGTCCATTTTCTCCAGCTGATCGGGGACGTTATTCAGAAAGGCGGCCAAGGGCCGGCAGTAGACCGGGGTGTAGAGGTAGCGGGCGTTGTCCAGGCCAAAGGGGTGGATGTCCTCGGTGGTTAGGCCCACCGGGACGGTCACGTTCCGCTCCTTTAAACTGTTCTGAAGGCCTATGAAGACCGAGACCGGCATGATCATGTGGGTCAGCTCGAACTCGTCTAGGGCCTCGTAGAAGGAGGGGTAGCTGTCGACCAGGCGGTGCTTGACCTCAAGGTTGTTTAAGGACTCGGCCATGGATTTGGCGTAGATGGTCCGGCGCTCGAAGATCAAGACGGCCTTGCGCTCGGCGTCTAAGACTTCGGCCACTGGGTCGGGGCTATCGATCTTCTGGGGGAGGTGGACGGTGAAGGTGGTCCCCACCCCATACTCGCTGGTCACCTCGATGTCCCCGCCCATGAGTTTGGCCAGGTTGCGGGCGATGGCCAGGCCCAGGCCGGTGCCTTCGATGTTTTTGTTCTCCTCCATATCCAGCCGCTCAAAGTCGCCAAAAAGGCGCCCAAGGTTCTCGGGCTTTATGCCAATCCCCGTGTCGGAGACCTTCATGTCCAAGGCGACTTCCCCTGGCTTTGTCCTTTGACCCTCAATGGAAAGGGAGATGCCCCCTTCCCGGGTGTACTTGACCGCGTTGGTCAAAAGGTTCAATAAAATCTGCCGGGCCCGAGCCACGTCCCCATACAGGCGGTCGGGTAGGTTCCGGTCCAAAAAAATGGTGAGCCTAACCGGCTTTTCCAAAAGGCGGACCTTAACGATGCTTAGAATGTCGTCGACCAAAAGGGAAAGGCTGTACTTGTCCGGCAGAATCTCGAAGTTGCCCGACTCGATCCGGGAAAAATCCAAGATGTCGTTGATGATGGACAAAAGGTTGGCTCCGGCCTGCTTGATGTTCCGGATGTAGTTGTGGGTTTGGGTCGGCAGATTCTGGGCCTGGCGCATCAAGAGCTCGGACAAACCGACGATGGCGTTCATGGGGGTCCGGATCTCATGGCTCATGCGGGCCAAAAAGAGGCTTTTGGCCTTGTCGGCCATCCGGACCTTTTTGACCTCGGCCAAATGTCTTTTTTGGGAGAAAAACCCGTGGTAAAGAAGGGTTAAAGCGGCCAAAATCTGAACGGCCAAGGTCAGGTCCGCCTTGACCCGGGCGTTTTTGATTTCCGACTCCGGCAGGTCGACCCCGACTACGGCCACCACC
>JAITIH010000170.1 GCA_031279525.1 Deltaproteobacteria bacterium
GGATGCCCCATATTCGACATGCCAAGGCCAGCTCAAAATAAAGAATCCGAGGTCCTGTTCGCGTCCGCCGTCGGGGCGAGCGAGGCCGCTCGCCCCGCGGGGGGTGGGAATGGCCCCGAGGAGCTCCTAAAAGACTACGGGGGGCGGTTGATCTCGCTTTTTTTGGCCTTAGGCCGCCATCTGGCCGAAGAAAACGACATGAATGGGGCTTTAGACGTCTTATTATCTTTAATGAAGGAGGAATTCGGCATTCACCGAGGCATGGTTTGCCTATTGCATAAAGCCTCGGGCAAGATTTTCGTTTACCGCAGCAAAGGACTCACCGCCGCCGAGGAGGCGAAGGGCGTTTACAGTTTCGGCGAGGGTATTACCGGCCGGGTGGTCAAAACGGGCCAACCTATCGTCATTAAGCGCATTGGCGACGAGCCCAGCTTTTTAAACCGGACCAAAACCGTGGTCCGACCGGACGACTTGGATATGTCGTTCGTCTGCGTGCCCATAGCGAGGGGCCCTAAGGTCCTCGGCAGCCTTAGCTCCGAGGGCTGGTTCTCCGACGACGTTTCTTTGGAAAGGCACGCCGAAATCTTAAGCGTCATCGCGAACCTGTTGTCCTCGGCGGTGGAGCTTTATTTGGTCGAGAACGTGGACAAGGTCCTCTGGGAGCGGAGGGCCCAGTCTTTGGTCACCGAGTTAAGCCAGATGAGGGAAAGATATTGCCCCACGAGCCTCGTGGGGTCGTCTAAGGCCATCCAGGAGGTTTATTACCTGATCCAGAAAGTGGCCACCAGGAAAACCACAGTGTTGCTCTTGGGGGAATCGGGCGTTGGCAAAGAGATGGCCGCCAACGCCCTCCACTATTACGGTTTAAAGGCCCAAGGGCCTTTGGTTAAGTTCAACTGCGCCGCCTTGGCCGAAAACCTCGTGGAGAGCGAGCTCTTTGGCCATGAGAAAGGCTCGTTTACCGGGGCCTCCTTCCACAAAGGCCGTTTCGAGATGGCCGACGGAGGCACCATTTTTCTCGACGAAATTGGCGAATTGCCCTTAGGGGCTCAAGCTAAGCTATTGCGGGTCCTTCAGGAGCGAGCTTTCGAGCGGGTTGGCGGCGGCGCGCCCATCCACGTGGACATCCGGGTCATCGCGGCCACTAACCGCGATCTTCGCGAGATGGTCAAAGAGGGCCTGTTCCGGGAGGACCTTTATTATCGATTAAACGTTTTTCCCATCTTGATTCCGCCTTTAAGGGAAAGGGAAGACGACGTCATTCTCTTGGCCAAGCATTTTCTGGCCCACTATAACGAGGAAACGGGCAAAACCATCGCCGGCTTCGCCCCGTCGACTTTAAAGCTCTTAAAGGCCTACTCTTGGCCGGGCAACGTCCGGGAACTGGAAAACGTCGTCCACCGGGCCGTGATCTTGGCCGCCGACGCGGTCGTCCGCCCCCACGATTTGCCCTTGTCCATCAACACCCCGGAGTTTTTGGAAGAGGGGTCGGTCAATGGCTTGGAAAGCCGTTTGGCCAAAATCGAGCATCAGATGTTGGCCGAGGCCCTGCGCGGCAAACGCGGCAACATCTCGGCCGCGGCCAAAGAGCTGGGCCTGACCAGAAGGTCCATGGCTTTAAGAATGAAGCGGCTTAACCTGGCTTACAAGGATTTTCGGCCGCAGCGCCCCTAACGAAAGCCAAAAAATCTTGCCCTTAAAGGGCCCCTCGCCCTCGCCTAAAGCGACCTCGCCTAAAGAGGATATTCCCCTCGCCTATAGCGCCCCTTGTCCTGGCCTAAAGAGGGTATGGCCCTCGCCTAAAGCGCCCCTTGCCCTCGCCTAAAGAGGCTATGGCTCTCGCCTAAAGCGCCCCTTGCTCTCGCCTAAAGAGACTATGGCCCTCGCCTAAAGCGCGCCTTTCCTCGCCGAAGGCCCCCTCCGCCAAAGCCAGGGAGCCCATGGCCTCCTAGTTTTGAGCGGAGTATTGTCGTTTAATCTGTCTTGAATCTAAGGGTGATAGGATAATTTTTTACCTAAAATTATCATATATTAATGGGAGACTAGTAATTTTTACACTAAAATTTGCCCTTAATCAAGAGGCTGGGGTTCGCCTTTTTTGATTTTGGGCGAGGGCCGCGCGCCCTAGGGTATAATGCGTTGAAGCCCTTAGGGGAGAGCCCACGATTAATGGCCGCCGCGTAAGCGGCGTTTTGGCGAAGGCGCATGGAATTCATTGAGGGGATTAGACTAAGCAACGGAGTGGCGATGCCTCGCATTGGCCTTGGCCTGTGGGGTCCGCGGGAAGGCTCTGAGGCGGAAGGGGCGGCGGAGGCCGCGTTGGCGGCCGGCTATCGCCTGTTCGACTCGGCCGCGGTCTACGCCAACGAGAGGTCCTTGGGCCGGGCCCTGGCCCGAAGCGGGCTTAAGCGAGCGGAGTATTTTATCGTCGGCAAGGTTTGGTTCGAAAGGGAAGGGCCTGGCGAGCCTAAGAAAGCCGTTATGGAGAGCCTAGCGCGCCTTGGCTTAGGTCACTTCGATTTGGGCCTAATCCACTGGCCGACCCGGCGATGTTCCTTGACCTTTAAGGCCTTAAGCGAGATGGCGGGGGAAGGGCCGCTTCGGGCCATTGGGGTGGCCAATTTTTCCCCGGATCAGCTAAGGGCCTTAATGGGCGAGACCGGCCTCGTCCCTCATGTCTGGCAAATGGAGATCCATCCTTTGCGGATCAGAGACGACGTTCGCGAGATGGCCCGGGAATTGGGGATCGCCCTCATGGCCCACTGCCCTTTGGCCCGGGGCAGATTGAAAAAAAACCAGATCGTCGGCCGCCTGGCCGCGAAATATCAAAAGAGCTTCGCTCAAGTGATTTTGCGTTGGGCCTGGCAAAAGGGCCTTTGCCCAATCCCCAAGTCGGTTAGGCCCGACCGGATCCGGGAAAACGCCCAGATTTTCGACTTTGCCTTGGCCGCCGAGGACGTGGCCGCCTTAGACCGCCTGGATCAGGGCCAGAGCGTTTTAAAGCCGCCCTTTTGCTTTGACGAGGACGGGTACGTCTTGGGCCATTTAAAATAAGCCTGGCGTAATGAAGGCGTCTTCGGGCGATGAAGGCTTTTTCGGGCGATTAAGCCAAATCCGCCATTAGGGCGGTTTTGAGGAGCCTTTCCTAGAGGGGCCCTTAAGGCCAGCCTGGGGCCGGCTAAGGGCTCATTCGAGGTAAGCCAGGTAGCGGCCATTACCGATTTTTTCGATTTTAAATGGCAGATCGTAGGTTAGGGTCAAGTTTTCCTGGGTTAGGGTCGTCTCGATGGGCCCTTTG
>JAITIH010000209.1 GCA_031279525.1 Deltaproteobacteria bacterium
CCATGGAGCCCTCTTGGGTTAGGGCCGCCGCCATGGAGCCCTCTTGGGTTAGGGCCGCCGCCATGGAGCCCTCTTGGGTTAGGGCCGCCGCCATGGAGCCCTCTTGGGCTTGAGCCGCCGTCATGGAGCCCTCTTGGGCTTGAGCCGCCGTCATGGAGCCCTCTTGGGTTAGGGCCGCCGCCATGGAGCCCTCTTGGGGTAGGGCCGCCGCCATGGAGCCCTCTTGGGCTTGAGCCGCCGTCAAGGAGCCCTTAAACGGGTCGCCCGCGGGGCCGCCGACCGACTCGCCAACCGCGGCGAACTCATTAGCCACGTCTTTAAGCGAGCCGGCCTGATCGGAGAGCTTTTTTAGTTCCTGAACTTCCTTTTCCAGGTCTTTGACTTCTTTTTCCAGGGTATTGGCGACGCTGTAGTACCAAAGCCGAAACTTCCGATAAAGCCCCCCCAAAAAGCGGGCCACCTCCGGTAGGCGCTCGGGTTTGACGACCAGCATGGTCACCAGAGCGACCAAGAGGACCTCAGACCAGCCCACGCCAAAGCCCACTTCGCCCACCCGCCTTACTCGGCCAGAAGCTTTAAGATCCGGGCCGCCGCGCAGGCCGCCCCGTAACCGTTGTCGATGTTCATGACCGTCACCCCCGGGGCGCAGCTGACCAGCATGCTAGACAGGGCGCTCTCCCCGCCCCGGGCCAGGCCGTAGCCCACCGAGGTGGGGACGGCGACGATCGGCCTAGGGGTCAGCCCGCCTAGGACCGAGGCTAAAGCCGCGTCCAGCCCGGCCACCACTATTACGACGTGATGGGCGTTTATTTCCTCGATCTTCCCGTCCAGGCGCCAGATGCCGGCCACCCCGGCGTCCTCGTAGAGGGTGTGGCGGTAGCCTAGGTACGAAATGGTCCGGGCCGCTTCCCGGACCACCGGGGCGTCGGCTGAGCCGGCCGAGACTAAGGCCACCCGCCCCAAGTCGCCCTGATCCGGCTGGGCCGCGGCGAAGGCGGTCCGGGAGATGGGCTCATAGTCGTATTTTTGGCGAAGGACTAAGGGGGCTTTCTCGAAAACTTCCGGCTCCAGCCGAGTGAAAAGAATGGGGCTATCCTGAAAGCGCTCCAATAAGTCCAAAAGAATCGGCCAGGGTTTGCCCTGGCAGAAAACGGCCTCGGGCAGGCCAATGCGCCCGCCGCGGCAGCAGTCGAACAAAACCCCTTTGGATTTTTCTTTCTTCATGAAATTTCCGTTTCCGGCCATTCGCCTCGCTTTGGGGCCGGCTAGCCCCCCGGCCTTTTTTAGGCCCTAGAATTCCAGATTGGGGTAAAGGGGAAAAGCCTGGGTAAATTCTTCCACCCGCTGGCGGATTTTGTTGAGACGACCGTCCTCACCGTGATGGCGCAAGGCTTCGACGATGAACTCGGCCACTTTGTCCATGTCCTCTTCCTTAAAGCCCCGGGTGGTCAGGGCGGCCGTCCCTAGCCTTAAGCCCGAGGTGATGGCGTAATTCTGGCGGTCGAAGGGCACGGCGTTCTTATTGGCCGTGATGCCGGCCTGGTCTAGGGCTTTTTCGGCGCAAGCCCCGGTGAGATTCTTGGACCTTAGGTCCACGAGGATCAAGTGGGTGTCCGTGCCCCCGGAAACCAGCCGAAAGCCCGCGTCGATCAGGTTAACGGCCAGGCGCTGGGCGTTTTTGACGACCTGGCGCTGGTAGTCGATGAACTCGGGCTCTAAGGCCTCGCCTAAGGCCGCGGCTTTGGCGGCCACGACGTGCATGAGCGGCCCGCCCTGAACGCCCGGGAAAATCTGGTCGTCGATGAGCTTAGCCAAGCTTTTCCGGCAGAGGATTAGTCCGCCTCGGGGGCCCCTTAAGGTTTTATGGGTCGTGGTGGTCACTATGTCGGCTTTGGGGATGGGCGAGGGAAAAAGCCCGGCCGCGACCAGCCCGGCGAAGTGGGCCATGTCCACCATAAGAAAGGCTTTGGCCCGGTCGGCCACTTCCCGGAACTTGTCGAAATCGATGACCCTGGGGTAGGCCGAGCCGCCGGCGATGATCATCTTGGGCCTTCCGGCCTCGGCTTTGGCGGCCAACTCGTCGTAATCGATAAGCTCGGTGTCCTCGCGGACCCCGTAAAACTCGGTTTTGAAAAGCCGTCCGGAAAAGCTGACCGGAGCCCCGTGGGTCAGGTGTCCGCCGTGAGCCAGGCTCATGCCTAAAATCGCGTCTCCTGGCTGTAGGACTGAAAAAAAAGCGGCCATATTGGCCGAAGATCCGCAGTGAGGCTGAACGTTAACGTGCTCGCAGCCAAAAATTTTCCGGACCCGGGCCTGACAGAGCGATTCCAACTCGTCGGCGTTCTCGCAGCCGCCGTAATAACGGTTGCCCGGATAGCCTTCGGAGTATTTGTTGGTGAAAACCGAGGCCCCTATCCTCAAGACGGCCTCGGAGACGAAATTCTCAGAGGCGATCATCTCCAACTTGAAACGCTGGCGCCTTAGTTCCTTACGCAAAATTGCCATCAACTGAGGATCTGGGCAATTATCGGCTGTGAGCGGCATGCTGAATATCCTGGACGAAAAGCGCGGCTTTAACGAAACTTTAAACGGCCCTTTCGACTATCGATCGATTGCGCGAGGTCGGCTAGCCAGCGACGCGAGCGAACGAACTAGCGAACCGGGCGGGGAAATGCCAATCAATTGAATAAAGAAAGGCGCCCCTGATGCCGGCCGCCCTCGAAGGGGGTGGACAAAAAGACCTCCAAAATGGATAAGGCCAAGTCCGGCCCCAAAAGCCTTTGGCCTAAAGTCAAAATGTTGGCGTCGTTGTGGGCTCGGGCCAGGCGGGCCATGGCCTCGTTGGAGCAGTTGGCCGCCCGGACGTTCCGGAACCGATTGGCGGCCATGGACATGCCAATGCCCGTGCCGCAGACTAAAACGCCGTAATGGGCCGACCCGTTTTGAATCAGCTGGGAAACCTCGGCGGCCACGATGGGGTAATCGATCCGCTCGGTGCCCTCAGGGACCCCGGCGTCGATGAACTGGAAACCAAGGCGAATTAGTTGGTCCCGAATGATAAGCTTAAAATCCAAACCCGCGTGATCGGAGCCTATGGCCACCATGTTTTCCACTGACATAACCCACCAACCTTTTTAACCAGCCCATTTATCCATTTATGTCCAAAGAGCTTATGTCCAAAGAGCTTATGTCCAAAGAGCGCTTGGCGCGAAAATTCGCTATTTCCAAAGGCCGCTTTCCAATGGCCACTTGTAACAAAAAATACAACAAATAAAATACTACTTTCAATAAAAGCGTCTTTCATTAAGAAGCGCGTTCTATCAAATAACGCTTTTAACGAAAGACTTATTTTTATCAAAAGGCGACTTTCGGGAAATAGCTATTTTTTTTAAAAACAACTTTTATCGAGAGCTTTAAGTGCCTATGCGTCTTAATTTCGCCAAAGAAACTTGTTTCCCTTTAAGTCTTAGTTTCTCTCAAGAACCCTAGCTTAACCTCTAAGCTTTAATCTCGCTAAAGGCTTATAGCTTAACCTATCGGCCCTATTTCGCCAAATAGCCTTGCGGCCGGCCAGACTATTTTAGCCCTCTGGCCCTAAAAAATCTAAACTTTATCCACGCTCGCCAAATAGCCAGCGAGCTTCGGCGAGAGGGCCTTCGCCCATGGGCTTTAACTTAGCCATTCGGCCGTTTAAGCCAGAGCGGATTTTCGCCTTAAAGCCAAATTTGACGAAACGCGGCCCCGTTAAAGCCCTTTATTTAAGCTCTTTGTCCCAGACGTAGCTTAATCCTTGACCCGCGGCGGGGCCCTTTTTCACCTGGCCTAAACTCGGGAAAGGCAAGTGAGCCCCGGCCACCAGGTAGCCGCGCTCAGCCGCCTCGCCTAAAACCTTGGCCCTAGTCTCTTTGGCCTTTTGGGGGTCCACGTCGTAGGTCATGGTCACGTCGGGCCGGGCGAACTGGAGAAGATAGGCGTGGACGACGTCGCCCCAGGCCAAAAACTCTAGATCCCCGGATTCGAAGAGAAAGCCCACGTGGCCCGGGGTGTGGCCGTAAAGCTCGACGGCCTTGACCCCCGGCTTAATCTCCTGGCCCGGCTCAAAGGTTTTGTAGCGGCCGGCCTTAATATAAGGGGCCAGCTTTTCCGCGGCGTTTTGGCCGCGGCCGCCGGCTCCATCTTTTAGCCAATACTGATCCTCCACAACGCTGGCCCAGACCGTGGCTTTGGGAAAAACGGGGTTAGGCCCGGCCAAGAGGCCGTTCACGTGATCCCCATGAAAATGGGTGAGCAAGACGTCGGTCGCCTCCTCGCCGGAAAACCCGGCCTTTTCCAGGGTTTTGGCCATGTCGGCCTGGCCTAGGCCGGCGTCCACCACGAAAAGCCCGGCCGGGCTTTTGATCAGGAAAAAGCTAACGTAACTGGTTAAGGAGGTTTTGTCCAGCTCGGGGCTGGGGCTGGCTAGTTTAGCGATCTCTTGGGCGCTTAAGCCCTTAACTATGGAAAAGTCGAGTCGGCCCAACCGGTCGGCGATGGCGTAAATGGCCAAGTCGCCGTAAGTCTTGCGGTAGACCCCTTCGGCGACGTAGCCGTCGGCCGGGCCGTCGGTGGCCCAGGCGATCCCAGAGGCCGGGGCGACCATAGCCAAAAGAACGAAGATAAAGGCGAAGCGCACGTTAGCCTCCTTTTAGCTTAGTCAAAGGCCTCGGCGGCTCCCAGGACCAAAACGCCGTTGGTGCCGCCAAAGCCAAAGGAGTTGCTAAGGCCAGCCTTGACGACGGCCCGTCGCGCCTTAAGGGGCACGTAGTCCAGGTCGCAGCGAGGGTCGGGATCCGAAAGATTCGCGGTCGGCGGGATTTGGCCTAAGCGAAGGGCCTGGGCGAGGAAGCAGGCCTCCACGCCCCCGGCCGCCCCCAGAAGGTGCCCGGTCGAGCCCTTGGTCGAGCTGATCGGGATCTTTTCGGCCAAATCGCCAAAAACGGCCCGTATGGCTTTGGTCTCCACCGCGTCGTTGATGTCCGTGCTGGTGCCGTGGGCGTTTATGTAGCCCACGTCGGCCTTGGTCACGCCCCTTTTCGCGGCGTCGGCCAGAGCCGTCTCCATGGCCAAGACGGCCCCGGAGCCGTCCTCCGGCGGGGCCGTGTAGTGGAAAGCGTCGCAGCTGGCCCCAAAGCCTAAGACCTCGGCGTAAACCTTGGCTCCTCGGGCCTTGGCCCGGGACCATTCCTCCAAAATCAAGATCCCCGCGCCCTCGCCCATGACGAAGCCGTCCCGGCCCAAATCAAAGGGCCGGCTAGCCTTGGTCGGCTCGTCGTTTCTGGTGGAGATGGCTTTCATGGAGTTGAAGCCGGCCACCGCCAATGGGGTGATG
>JAITIH010000215.1 GCA_031279525.1 Deltaproteobacteria bacterium
CCTCGTAACCGGGGAAATTAACTACCACCAGGCTCTTCTCGCCGCGGAGAGAGGCTTTTGCGTCCTGGCCGCTGGCCATTACGAGACGGAAAAGCCAGGCCTAATCCGCCTGGGCCGGGAACTGGAAAAACTGACCCGTCGCCAAGACGCGACTATTGAATACATCTACCTTCTCGATCAATCACCTTGGCAGACCGGGGCCATTTAGCCGGCCCTGACTCGGATGGGGAGTCTTCTAGTGAAAGCAATCTTACTCGCCCTTATAGCCCTCCAACGACTGGACAATCAAATCGCCGACTGCCGCCGCGCGGTCGCCCACGGGCCCGAAAAGCTGGCCCAGGCTCGCTTAAGGCTAACGGCCTTGGAGGAAGAGCTCACGACCTTAAAAGACCAGCTGGAAGGCAACCGCCGCCGCCGCCGGGAGCTGGAAACCGAGTCGGACGACCTGGCCAACCGCCGGACCATCAACCAGACCAGGCAACTGAAGGCTAAGAACAACGATGAGTATCGGGCCGTTCTTAAGGAGGCCGATACCATCGCCAGCCAGTTGACCGCCCGGGAAGACGAGCTTCTGCGGCTCATGGAAGAGGCCGAGAAACTGGAAGAAAGCCTGCCTGGCCTTGAGAAAGCGACGGCGGCCGAAGCCGCGGCCTTCAAAACCAACTCCAAGAGCATCGAAAAAGAGATGGCCTCATGCCAAAAGCTGGAGAAAGAGGCCTTGGCCGAGCGGGTTCGGCTGACCGAGACCCTGCCCGCGGACGCCTTAGGTCGCTACCGCATCGTGGCCAAAAACCGCGACGGCCAGGCCATGGCCCCGGTCTCCGGGGGGCTCTGCCAAGTCTGCCGCTTAAGCGTGCCGCCCCAGCTCTTTAACGAGCTCCAGCGCAACGACAAGCTCTTAAGCTGCCCCAACTGCGCCCGAATCATCTACTGGCCCGACCACCCCGACTTGCGGCCCGAGGAGGAAACCCCGGACGACCCCACCGTCACCAAGGCCCATGGCTAAACTGCTGGCCCTGGCCCTGGGGCTAGCCCTTTGGGCCGCCCCGGCCCAAGGCCAGCCGGGCGAAAGCCCGTCCGCCGATTTTTCGGGCCCCGCCGGCCAGGGCCTGGCCGACTTTAGGCCGCTTAGGCCCAACGGCTTAACCTTCTCGCCCGAAGCCGGGCCCCATAAGACTCTGGCCGCCTTCTTGGGCCTGCCCTTTCGAGCCGACGGAGTCGTCAACGACGAGGGGGCCTGGTCGACCTGGGCCAACCCAGCCAAAACTTTTCGCTCCCCGGGCCTAAACTGCAGCGGCCTAGTCGCCACGGCCGGCCGCTTCCTCTTTGGCCAGAACCTGCGCCTTATGGACCTCCGTCGCGACCGCCAAGGCGACTCCGGGCCCGACTCGCCTTGGGGCCGGGACTGGGACTTTGGCCTGGACGTGGCCTTAAATCTGGCCGAGGGCCATTTTCTTCGCTACCTACCAGAGCCCGTCGCGCCATCTTTAGCCCTGAACGCGGCCAACCGCCCGGTCGGCTGGGGCCTGGACATCCACTCCCCGGAACTGTTGGGCCTTTTGGGGGAATTCTCCCCCGGTCGCCTCTACCTCTTCGTCGTCTCCAAGCCCGACCGCCGCTTTAAAGGAGGCCTCTCCTACTACCACCTAGGCCTAGCCTTAGCCGAGGAGGACGGGGGAGTCTGGCTCTACCACGCCACCTCCAAAGCCGGGGTCCACCGCTTTAACCTAGCCAAACCGCCGGGGCTTTCGGCCTTTCGGCGCAATTTTCCCCGGGTCAAAAACGGCGGGGAAAGGCGGATCTTATTTTTGGAGCTGGCCCCGCCCGAGCCCTAAGGCCCTGGCCAAAGCCCCGGCCGTTTTAGGAAAAGCCAGAAAAAACGCCCAAGAATCATAAAGCGCGGTTTTTTCCACATCCCGTTTTTTGGGGCTTTCCGCCCGCCCATTGTCGCTTTTTAATTTTCCGCCCTTATTTGGGGCATTTCGCTAAGATAGGGCCGTTTCGAAGTTGGCTAGCTCCGCCTCAATCCGTAGGCTAGCCCCGCCTCAATCCGTAGGCTAGCCCGGCCTCAATCCGTAGGCTAGCCCGGCCTCAATCCGTTGGCCCGCGCCCGAAAAATCTGGGCCAGAGGCCCCAATGGCGCCGGCCATAAACCTAAACCGCCCTCAAACCCAAACCTAAGAGCTAACTCTCGCCCGTCGAGCGACCCGCCAACCCGTCAAACCTCTTCTTGACGTGGCCGCAATCGCAAGTTAAAATAGTTGACCGCGCAAAGGCTCTCCGTATGTTCCCACAAGTTGCGCTCGTAGGCCTTGGCCTTGATGGCCATCGAGCGAGGCGTAAGGAACGGAAGGGTTCTATAGGGAGTTGGATGGAACTTCTTTGGATGGCCTAAAGACAGACGCTTGACGCCGTTTGCCAGGCAACGTTGGCGCGAGTTGGAAACAAGTTTGGACATCAGTCAAATCGTAAAATTGCCGTAAAACAACTAAACTAACCGTAATTACACAACATGTAACATTTTTCTAACAAAAAAAATGTAACTTTATGGTTCCTGCGCTTTTTGCTAGCGCGTCAAAAAAAAGGGGAACATGAACAATAGCGAAGCCACGATTTATAGCTCTGGAGCGAAAATATCGGCGACGAGATTATTAGCGACGCTTCTTTTCGCGCTTTGTTTTTCTGGTTGTTCGGAAAGCGCCAATTCAGTCGACGACAAAAAAAGCGGCGAGGCGACTATCGAAATGACGGAACCCGTTAAGTCGTTTTTGAGAACTACCTTGCCGAACGATTATTCATTCTATGCCTTAAGGTCATTGTTGCCAGTGACTATGGCCGATTTACAAGCCAATGGAATAATTATTGGCTCTCGCGTCCCCGATGGCTTACTGCCGCCAAATGTCATCGGTACGTTGTACGGCGGTAGATTTACCCCGGGGACTATGCTTAGTTTGGACGATAAAAGCGACGGAATGGATAAGTTCTCGGGCCTAACACTGCAGATATGCATTTATATAACTCCCGACGCTTGCGTTAGAAATATGCCTAAAACTATAGCTCTATTTTCCGACGAAGACGCCAAAAAGATAACTAATAGCGAAATGGTTAAAGTCATTTTGAAATAAACGGAAAGGCGACGAAGAACCAGCCTGGACAATCGACTTAGATAATCGACTTACGCCCTAGCTCCTGTCCAGCCAAAGCTCTTGTCCGCCCAATCGTCACTTTTAAGGCGTCTAAGGCGAATTTTAATGATTTTTATTGTGAATTTTAATGCCTTTTAATGTAAAACTAGCTCAAAAATATGAGGTTT
>JAITIH010000237.1 GCA_031279525.1 Deltaproteobacteria bacterium
ATAAAAGAAACGGATAGGGGGGTCGTTTCTAAGAAGCCCTTTCGAACGAACGCGGCCTTGGCTTTTTGGCCAAATTCCCTTAGGCTTAGCCCGCGATAGGGCTTTTGGCTAGGCCCGCCTTTTACAGCCAAAGGGCTCGCGTGGTATAATCGGCCCGTTTTGAGCGAGCTAAAGCGCGTCTCCCTAAAGGCTAGCGATAAATCTAGCGATTTTCTCTGGTTTATGTCTATATTATAGAAAATTGCTAATTTTTATCAATTATTTTCGGCTTTATTTTAACTATCTATAATTCTACATTATAAATTTCTTTTGTTTTAAGCCAGGCTCGATTGGGTTAATTTAATTTAACGGTTAGTTAACTAACTAACGTTATTTTTTAGCCTCTCCTCTCTGGCTTGTTTTTTTCGGCCCCATAAACCTCTCAGCCGACCAAAAGGCGAAAAAACCTTAGGTCGACTTCCCGATAAATATAACCGCCCGTCCCGCCCAAGAGATCAATAGGTCGATTTTTTTGAACTTCTAAGGAGGCAATTCATGAGTTTTAAGTGGAGAATGATTCTTCGTTCGCTGGCTTTCTTGGCCATCCTAGCCGCCTCGCCGCTTTTAGCGGCCGGCGAGGAAATCCCCACCGCCGAGCCCTTCGTCGGCCGGGTGGTCATAGACGGCTTAGAGTCCCCTTGGGGCATGATCTGGGGCCCGGAAGACAAGCTGTGGATCACCGAGCGCCAGGGCAAAAGGGTGATCGCGGTGGATCCGGCCACTGGCCAGAAGGAAACCCTTCTGGAGGCGCCCGAGGTCAAAATCGGCCCCCAGCACGAGGGGATCCTGGGCCTGGCCCTGGCCCCGGACTTCGCCTCGTCCAACCTGGTTTACTTAAATTACACCTATATGGACGGCGAGGCCGAAAAGCATAAAATCGCCCGCTACAAATACGATAAGGAAACCAAAAAACTAGGGGAACCGAAGGACATCCTGACCGGGGTGCCGGCTGGGAACGACCACCAGGGCGGCCGGCTGGCCTTTGGCCCGGACGGGTCGCTTTACTTCTCAAAGGGCGAGCTAGGCCATAACCAAGGCGGCAATCGCTGCAAGCCCAACGAGGCCCAGCGCCTCCCCACGGCCAAGGAAGTGGCCGCTAAGGACTGGTCGGCCTACGTGGGCAAAGTCTTGCGCCTGACCCCCGATGGCGAGATCCCCACCGACAACCCGGTTTTGGGCGGGGTAAAAAGCCACGTTTACACCGTCGGGCACCGCAATCCTCAAGGGCTTTTATTCGTCGGCTCCGTTTTGTTTGAGGTCGAGCACGGTCCGTCCACCGACGACGAGCTAAACGTTTTAGTCCCCGGCGGCAACTATGGCTGGCCTTACATCGCCGGCTACCAAGACGACCAGGCTTACGCCTACATCGACTGGGCCAAAGTCAAAAACTGCGAAAAGGTCCCCGGCGACGCCTATCTCCCGGACGACCAGCCCAAGGTCTTAGAGACTAAGTGGCCCCGGAAGGACTACCGTGAGCCCATCCGGACCTTTTACACCATGCCCACCTTCTACGACTTTAAGGACTCTAAGTTCGGGGCCTTGGCTTACCTTGGCTGGGCCACCATCGCCCCTTCGAGCCTGGACTACTACCCGGCCGACGGACCCATCAAGGCCTGGCGCAACTCCATAGTCATCAGCAGCCTTAAAAACGGGGCCCTTTACCGGGCGCCCTTAAGCGGCGACGGGAAGCAAGCCCAAGGCGACCTGATCAAGTATTTTCACACCGCCAATCGCTACCGCCAGGTCTTGATCGCGAAAGACGGGAAAACGATTTACGTGATCACCGACAACGCGGGCAATGGCCTAGACGAAAACGGCTTGCCGAACCAAACCATGAAAAACCCTGGCTCCCTCTTGGCCTTCGAGTACAAGGGCGAATAGCCCCATTCGCCTTTGGCCTCGCTTTAGCCTCATTTTTTTGGCCCGCGGCCTGGCTCTTATAGGGTTTTAGCCCTAAGGTCGCGGGCTCCATTTTTGGCGCGATCCGATTTCCTTTAAATCCCTTTCAAAGGGGCTTAAAGGGGCTTTTTATCGCCCCCCTATGGGGCATTTGGCCGACCCCCTTAATTTAGGGGTTTTTTTATCGCCATTAAAGGGCCTTAGGTCGCCCGAAAGTCCCTTAAGGCCTTAAGGCGAAGGCTTATTTTCTTAAGACAGGCCCCGCCACGCGGGCTTTTTGGCTTTAAAACGCGGCAAAAATGCTTTATCTATTAAAAAAACTTATAATTAAATTCTTCCCCTCGCCTTTTCGCGGCTGGCTTTTTTTCTTCGCTTTTTATTTGAAAGGCTTAGGCGCGTCTTTGAGCCTTGCGAAAAAATACGCTATTTTATATGGCTATTAATACTTTTTAAATAATTAAAACAAACTCATTTAGTTAATAAATTCCTATAATAGTAAAAATTATAGATGTGGATTTTATCTAAGCGGCCTGAGCCTTTTTGTCAAAAAAATATCTTGACAAAACTTTTCCCATATAATAAAGTAATTTTATCTATAGACGGAAGTAATAAAAAACTTCCGCCGTTTTCCTTCACGAATGTGTTTAGCGAATGGCTCTTTAAAGAAATGACCATGGCTATAAGGTTTAACGGCTAGCGCGGCTGACCCTTGGTCGACCGCTTTTGAGCCAAAACTAGCCTAAGCGTTTATTTAAAACCAGTTTTTGATTCCCAAAATGGGCTTTCGGCGGGCCGTTCCTTGAGGCGGCCGGGAAAGCGTCTTTTCATAGGCGGGCAAAGCCCTGGCTTTTCCCCGCCCTCAGCCGCGATGGCCAATTGTCCCTATTAGGGGGGCTTTTCGCCGCCTTGGCCCTTAGACTAAATCGCGGCCGCCTAAACGTTTTTTCCAGGGCCCAAGGGCCCTTACTCAATATGGCTTAAGCCGCGCCAGTCGCCGCTAGCCCTTTAAGGCCAGGCGCCAGCCTTTGAAGCCGGCGCTCTGGCCATTGCGGCCGATAGCCTCGGCCCCAAGCCTTTTAATCTTAACCATAAGTCGCCCGCCCCCGCTTTTTGGATTTTGGCCCTATTAAGGGGACGGGCCTTTTTAGGCCAACGCGCCGAATAGGGCCTTTAGCGCGTTAATCGCCAGGCTTTTTGGCGCCATACGCTTCCGCCGTCGCCAGCCCTTTAGGCGTACCGCCAACCCTTGAAGTTGGTAGGCCGTCCGGCGAGGAAGACCGCCCCGGCGGGGCGCGCCTTTAGCCTTTTTTGTGGTCAAACCCCGGTCCGAAAGCCTTTTTTCCCGTCGCGGGCCGGAAATTTCGCTTACCCGCGCGTTAAATCGGGTTAACGCGCCTCCTTCAAGGCCTAAAACAGGGCCTTACGACCGACCGGCGACCGCCATCGCCAGCCCTCTTCGACGTACCGCCAACCCTTGAAGTTGGTAGGCCGCCCGAAAGGAAGACCGCCCTGGCGAGTCGCGACCTTTCGCGTTTCGGCGCCTCGCAGCCGCCCCCTTTTTTGGCCAGTTTCGCGCGAAGCTAAAAAAATTCTGGCTTTAATTTAAGGGTTTTTTCGAGGCGCCTAGCCCTAAGGCCAAAAGGTCGCTTTCCGGGCCAGCCCGATTAAGGCTGGTTGCCCTTTAAATAAAGCCTCCCTTTGGCTAAAGACGATTTCGCGGCCGCCGCCGTCGCTAGCCCATTCGCCCCTCTTTTAGCCTTTGAAGCTAAAAGGGCGGCTTTTGGATGACCGCCCCGGTTGGCAGCCGCCTTTAGACTTTCGCGTTAAATTTAATTTCGCTTTCCCCTCTCCTCGCTTAGTTTTTTGGGATTCGTCGCAGGTAGGGGCGGGGATGGGCTTTGCCTGGCCTTAAGCGAGGGAGCCATTAGGGCGTCCTTCGCCTTTTATGGGCCGTAAGGCGAGGGGCGCTTATGGCGCCTCGCCAAGAGACTTTTCGGCTTAAGCCGCCTAAAGCTGGCTTTAGCCTTAAATTTCGTCGTTTTTTAGCGCCGCTAAGGCCCTTAAGGGGGCTCGCTTTAGCGAGCCCTTTGGCCCGATCTACGGCCTTTGGCCGGGCCGGGCGGGCGACGCGCGCGCTGGCTAGGGAATTCCGTCTAAAGGCGAGGCCGTAAGGCCCTCGGCTGGGGCGGGTCGATTTCGCTAAAGCTTTAGGCTTTTTTAAAGGGCAATAGCCCCTTAACGGGGCGATCTGGCCTTAAGCCGAAAGCTTTTCCTCGCGGCCCTTTCCTTGCCAATCCTTCTTTTTCGCCTTTAGCGCCTTTAAAAACTAAGCCAAAATGGGCTTTGACCGGCATTTTTCGCCAAAAATCGCCGGCCAGTCGGCCTTATAGGGCTTAGCCCCCTCGCCGCCGCGCCTAAACGTCCCCCACCCTCGCTCCCTTAACTTAAACGAACCCTAAAAGGCCCCGCCCCGGCTGGCTGGCCAAACCCCAAACGCGTCCCCTTTTGGCCCTTTGATTTTTCGTTAAGGGCTATGAGGAGCCCATTAAAGGCTAGCCGCCTATGGGGGCTTTTTGGCCAGCGCCGCTTTAGTCTAAAGGGGGGGCGGCTTTTTTTGGGCTTTTCGCGTCCTTTAGCCGCTTAAAGAGCCTCTGGCCTTTCTTGCGCCATCGTCGCCCTTGATCGGCCACTCGCTAACGCCAAACCGCATGGGAGAACCATATATATGACCGTCATCGCCCCTTCGCCGAGCCACATAGACTTGGTTAAACTGGAGCCCATCTTCGAGACCTATAAAAACGTCGCCCGCGGCTCCCTAATCCCAGTCCTCCAGGCCGCTCAGGATGCTTACGGCTACCTGCCGACCCTGGCCCTTGAGACCATCGCCGAACGAATGAACGCCCCCATCAGTCAGATCTACGGGGTCGTCACCTTTTACGCCCAGTTCCGCCTCGTCCCCCGAGGCAAGCACGTCATCCGGGCCTGCCAAGGCACGGCCTGCCACGTCCGCAACTCGTCCACGATTTTGGAGACCTTAAAGTCCACCTTAGGGGTGACCGCGGGCGGCACCACCGCGGACCTTCAGTTCACCTTGGAGACCGTGGCCTGCATCGGCGCCTGTAGCTTAGCCCCGGTCATGATGGTCGACAACGACGCCCACGGCCGGCTGCGCCCGGATCGCGTGCCCGAAATTCTAGACCAGTACCGGAGTTAGCGAGGAGAAGACCTATGCTTAACGTCGAAGACCTGCCTCGCCTGACCAGCCCTCAGGATCTCGAGGCCCTAAAGAGTCGGGTCTTGCCCCGGATCGCCATCCGTAAAGACCCCAAAGCCCCCCCGCACAACGACGTCACACATCACGTCATGATCTGCTGCGACACCGGCTGCGCCTCCTCGGGCTCCAAGGCCATCGTCGAGTCCTTCCATAAGGAGCTGACCGCCCGGAACATGGAAAAGACCGTGGACGTCGTGGTCATTGGTTGCCACGGTTTTTGCGAGATGGGGCCGCTTTTGGTGGTTTACCCCGACGACGTCTACTATACGCGGCTTAGGCCCGACGACGTGGCCGAGATCGTCGACGAGACCATCATCAACCGGCGGCCAGTGCCCAAGCTCCTTTACCACGACCGGGAGACCTTGCGGCCCATCGTCCGCTACAACGAAATCGAGTTCTACGCCAAGCAAAACCGGATCTTGCTCGCCAACTGCGGGCACATTAACCCTGAGGACATCGAGGAGTACGTCGCCTACGACGGCTACAAAGCCCTGGCTAAGGCCTTAAGCCAAAAGGACGACCCAATGGCCCTTTTGGAGGAGGTCAAGAAGTCAGGCCTCCGCGGCCGCGGCGGCGGCGGGTTCCCGACCGGCCGCAAGTGGGAGCTCTGCCGCGAGGCCCCCGGCGACGAGAAATACATCATCTGCAACGCCGACGAGGGCGATCCCGGGGCCTTCATGGACCGCTCCCTCATGGAGGGCGACCCCCACCGCCTCTTGGAGGGCATGATCATCGGCGGCCTAGTCATTGGGGCTAAGGAGGGCTACATCTACGTCCGGGCCGAGTACCCCATCGCCGTCAAGCGCCTTAAAAACGCCATCGCCCAGGCCGAGGCTTTAGGCCTATTGGGGGACAACGTCCTTGGGACCGACTTTAGCTTTAAGATCCACCTTAAGGAAGGGGCCGGGGCCTTCGTCTGCGGCGAGGAGACGGCCCTTATCCACTCCATCGAGGGCAAGCGCGGCATGCCGACCGCCCGGCCGCCCTTTCCGGCCGTCTCCGGTTTGTGGGGCAAACCCACCAACAACAACAACGTGGAGACCTGGGCCAACGTCCCCGGGATCATCCTCCGCGGCGGCGACTGGTTCGCTAGCTACGGCACGGATAAGTCCAAAGGGACCAAGGTCTTCGCTTTGACCGGCAAAATCCGGAACACTGGCCTGGCCGAGGTCTCCATGGGCATGACCATGCGCGAGATCGTCTACGACATCGGCGGCGGAGTCCAGAACAACAAGCGCTTTAAGGCCGTCCAGATCGGCGGGCCCTCCGGGGGGTGCCTGCCCGAGTCCATGATCGACCGGCCGGTTGACTACGACTCCCTGATCGAGGCCGGGGCCATGATGGGCTCCGGCGGCCTCGTGGTGGTGGACGAGGACACCTGCATGGTGGCCTTGGCCCAGTTCTTCCTTTCTTTCACCCGCGACGAGAGCTGCGGCAAATGCACCCCCTGCCGGGAAGGCACGACGCGCATGCTCAACATCCTGACCAACATCACCAAGGGCAAAGGCAAGGCCGGCGACATCGAGCTGTTGGAGGAGCTGGCCCGGAACGTTAAGCTCGCCGCCCTCTGCGGCCTAGGCCAGACCTCGCCCAACCCCATTCTCTCGACCTTAAACTACTTTCGGGAAGAGTATAAGGCCCACATCTACGAAAAAAGGTGCCCCGCCCACCACTGCGTCGACCTCATCTCCTACTGGATCGACCCCGACCGCTGCATTGGCTGCGGCGCTTGCCGCAAAAAATGCCCGGTCCAGGCCATCGACGGGACCTCGAAAAAACCGCACACCATCGACGTCGCCAAATGCATCAAATGCGGGGCCTGCCTTGGGGCTTGCCGCAAAAGCCGCGCCGTCTTCAAAAAGTGAGGCCACTATGACCGAAAACGTAACCTTGACCATCGACGGCCTCTCCGTCACGGCGCCCGCCGGCGTCACCATCTGGGGGGCGGCCAAGAAACTGGGAGTCAACGTGCCCACCCTCTGCCACCACCCGGACGTCAAACCCTATAGCGGCTGCCGGGTCTGCGTGGTTGAGGTGGCCGGGGCCAAGGCCTTGGTCGCCGCTTGCTCCGGCCCCGTGGCCGAGGGCATGGTCGTCCAGACCAACACCCCCAAAGTCAGGGAGGCCAGGCGCCTCGTGGTGGAGCTTCTCTTGGCCAACCACCCCCGCGACTGCTTCACCTGCCCCCGCAACCAGACCTGTGAGCTCCAGGCCCTGGCCTTGGAGCTAGGGGTTCGGGAGGTCCGCTTCGAGCAGGCCAAGCCCGAATGGGACCTCGACGAATCCTCGCCCAGCTTGGCTCGCGACCCCAATAAATGCGTCCTTTGCGGCCGCTGCGTCCGCTTTTGCTCGGAGGTCCAGTCCTGCGACGTCTACACCTTCGCCAACCGGGGCTATAGCTCCATCGTCTCCACGGCCTTCGGCAAAGGCTTAGGCGACGTGCGCTGCACCCTCTGCGGCCAGTGCTCGGTGGTCTGCCCTGTTGGGGCCATCACGGTCAAAGACCACTCAGAACCCGTCTTGGCCGCCCTTAACGATCCCAACAAAATCGTCGTCGCCCAGACGGCCCCGGCCACCCGGGTAGCCTTAGGCGAGGCTTTTGGCCTAGAGCCCGGGACCATCGTCACCGGCCAGATGGTCGCCGCCCTAAAGCGGCTTGGCTTCGATAGGGTCTTGGACACCAACTTCACGGCCGACGTGACCATCATGGAGGAGGCCACTGAGTTCCTCCACCGCCTAGGGAATAACCAAGACTTGCCCATGATTACCAGCTGCTCGCCGGGTTGGATCAACTTCATGGAAATGTTCTACCCCGACCTAACCAAGCACCACTCCACCTGCAAAAGCCCCCAACAGATTTTCGGGGCCTTGGTCAAGACCTACTACGCTCAAAAGGAGTCCCTCGACCCGGCCAGAATCGTCTCGGTCTCCATTATGCCCTGCACGGCCAAGAAGTTCGAGTGCCAAAGGCCGGAAATGAACGCCAGCGGCTTCCAGGACGTGGACTACGTCTTAACGACCAGGGAGCTGGGCCTTCTTCTGAAATCCAGCGGCGTTAACCTCGCCACCTTGCGGCCCGAGCCCTACGACCCGGTCATGGGCCAGGGCACCGGGGCGGCCACCATCTTTGGGTTGACCGGCGGGGTCATGGAGGCGGCCCTTAGGACCGCCTACGAGACGGTTACCAATAAAACCCTCCAGAACGTCGAGTTCGAGGCGGTCAGGGGCCTATCCGGGATCCGGGAGGCGGAAATCGACCTGGACGGGACCGTCGTCAAGGTCGCCGTCGCCCACGGCCTCTCCAGAGCTCGCCAGGTCATGGAATCCATAAAGGCCGGGAACCCTAGGGGCTGGCATTTCGTCGAGGTCATGGCCTGCCCCGGCGGCTGCGTGGCCGGCGGCGGCCAGCCCATTAGCCGCGATTTGTCTTACCGGGCCAAAAGGATCAAGGGCCTTTACGAGGACGACCGCGACCAGCCCATCAGAAAAAGCCACGAAAACCCGGAAGTCCAGGCCTTGTATCGGGATTTCCTCAAAGAGCCCTGCGGCCACCTTAGCCACGAGCTGCTGCACACCTCCTTCGTCAACGCCCATGAGCGCCTATTGACCCGTAAGTAGCCAAAAGCTCGCCCCTTTAGGGAAAGACCCCGCTTTTCCCTAAAGGGGGCTTTAACTTCGCCCGCCTCCGCCCTTGGCTACGGGTCGCGAGCCCGCCAGGGCCCCTTTTCGCCAATCCCGGCCCCCGCTCCCCTGGCTTTTCTTAGGCCAGGGGCCTTTTTTTGGCTAAGGCGTCGCTTTTATTTTCGCGCTTAACTTAGGCCCTATCGATCCGAGCCCGCCTTTATCCACCTTCGCCTTTATTGACCGGACTTAGCCCTGACCCGCCTTCCGGTCCGCCCTAATCCAGCGATATTATTGGTTAAGCTCGGCCAAGCCGCTCTAGCCCGACCCTGGTCCGGGCCAACGACTCCTTTGGCCCGACGGTCGCCTAAAAGGCCGGCGTTCCCCGCCCCGAAGGCCAGCGGGGCGGTTTTAACCAGCCCCTACCAACCGCCTTGGTTAATCTCGGCCCAGCCGCTCTGGCCCGACCCTGGTCCGGGCCAACGACTCCTTTGGCCCGACGGTCGCCTAAAAGGCCGGCGTTCCCCGCCCCGAAAGCCGGCGGGGCGGTTTTCCCACGGCCGTCCCCCACCTCCCTTAGTCATCTATATTAATTGTTACGCCTGGCCAAGCCGTAAGGGGCCTGACCCTTGACCGGGCCGAGTTTTCCCGCCTCCGCTCGCCGTTTAGGCTTAGGGCCATCCTTAGAGCCAGGGCGGAGCCTGGAGCAAACGTCGCCCCGCCTCGGCCAGGGCCCTGGCCAAAATTCCGCCCCCTCTCCGCCGCCGACAAAGAGAGCCTGGTCGCGGCCTAAGGGGGGCGGCTTAGGGCTGATCAAAATCGCCAAAACCGGCCCACCGCCAGACCACGGGCCAGGCGAGGGCCGAAAACCGTCTCCCTTAGGCCGGGCGGGCGGCCTGGACCGGGGCCGATGGCCTTTTTGGCGTGGGGGGGTGGGGTTAACCTGCGACCGCCAAAATCGGCTAGCCCAACCGGGTAGAAAAGTTATTTTCCTGGTTACTTTTTACTCGTTCCCCTCCAAAGATGAAAGGATCATAAATATGCTTAAATTTATTTAAAGTCAATATTATTACAAATTTCAATTCATATAATATTTTTTTTATATATCTTTTATTTATTTTTTATCTAGCAAATTAATAAAATATTAAATATTAATTTCTTTAAGTATATCTTTAGAAGGCCGTTAGCGCTAATATATGTTTTTTGAACTTATCGAATATCGCCGGCTAGGCAGTTTCAGGAGCCCAAAATTAAACTGGCGAAAAATTGTTTCGCTAGTCGAAAATTTTTTGAAAGCCGCGAAAATTACGGGATTTTTCCCTTTCTAAATCTCGGCCGCGGCGGCGGCGCTCTCGCCGATTTGAGGCGTTTTAGCTTGCAAAAACTGATATTAAGGCCTTAAATATAATTTATTTATAGATACTATA